>CATJRT010000322.1 GCA_949742895.1 uncultured Eubacteriales bacterium
GTATCTGCGTGAGTTCTCCTCTATTCAATTTTCGTAAATCTACGTGTTCCATGCTGTCTATTTTACCACTTTCTGCATCTTTTTTCTAGATTATTTTTCGGGAGTAATACAACGAAGCTGACGGCTGGTCCTCCACCTGGGGCGTGGACTACAAGTCCTCCGGCTGGCAGACCGAGTTCAACGTCACCAACGCGTATCTGACTGGCGACCTGTACAACGGCACCGGCTACGGCTCCAACGGCGGTTCCGCCCTGAACGTCAACCTGGGCAAGGGCACCAGCCTGAACGGCGTGATCGCCTCTACCGAGATCCAGCACGGCGACAGCATCGACAACCTGTACAAGTCCTTCACCTACCGCAAGGACGACGAGGGCTTCAGCTACGAGACCGCCGCTGCGGCCGCCAGCAAGCTGGGCCATGTGATCAACCAGAACTACTACAACGGCGTCAACCCCGTCAACGTCACCCTCACCGACGACGCGAAGTGGACCGTGGCTGGCGACAGCGTGGTCAACGACCTGACCGCCAGCAGTGCCGCCATCACCGCCGAGGCCCCTGTAAAGGTCATCGTGAAGGGTGCCCTGACTCTGGACGGCGAGCAGGTCTACGGACCCAAGACCGTGGGCAACGTGACCTACGTGGCCAGCTTCACCGACGCGCCTGAGGGCAAGTGGTATGCCGAGGCGGTGAACTATGTGGCCGCCGAGGGCATCATCATCGGCACCGGTGACGGCGCGTTCTCCCCCAAGCAGTTCGTCACCCGCCAGCACGTGGCCACCATGCTGGCCCGCGTGAAGGGCGTGGAGGTGGACGGCTATGAGGCCGCCATGAAGTGGGCGCTGGACAACGGCGTCACCGACAAGACCGACGGCAGCGAGGCCGTCACCCGTCAGGAGATCGTGTCCATGATGTGGCTGGCCTTGGGTAAGCCCGAGGCCAAAGGCAGCCTGGACGCCTTCGCTGACAAGGACGAGGCGGACGCCTCCGCTGTGGACGCTCTGTGCTGGGCGCTGGGTAACGGCGTTATCCAGGGCCGCTCCGCCACCGTGCTGGACCCTGCCGGCAGCGCCACCCGTGCCGACCTTGCTCAGATCTTCTATAACTACTACACCATGGATAAGTAGGCTGCATTAAACACAGCTGTATGGAGCGCCCCGGGCCGGCAGGTCCGGGGCGCTTTTTCGCGTGGAGCAGTGTTGCGATCTGGTAGCGTCGCGGGGCCGGTCTGCATCCAGGGGACGGTTTGAATAGAACCTGTGCAGATGGAAGGGTCTCTGCCCATTCCGGTCCGAACTCCTGAGGCAGATCCAGCAAGTTCCCACTGCCAGCGGTGCGGAACAGCCGAAAAACAGCCCCCACAGGCGCTGCCTGCGGGGGCTGTTCGTTATGCGTTGCGGGAGTGCTCAGTCCTCCCAGGAGATCAGTCCGCCAATGAGGTCGGGGTCCTGGTTCCAAACCTTTTCGCAGTTCAGTATCCAGGCTACCCGGTCTATTGAGAGCACTATGGAGGAGGCCAATTACTACGCACAGAGTAAGGTGAACGACCTGCTCACCGGTATCGACCAGTCCATGGACTATCTGTACGACTATTCCGCCGGGGACTATGGCGCGCTGTACAAGCTGCTGGAGGACAACAGCGTCAGCCGCAACGAGCGGCAGATGTATGTGGGCCGGATGCTGGACAGGTTTATCCAATCCAATCAGGCGGTATCTGCCGCCTGGTTTATCTCAGCCAGGGGCGAGACCTTTTGCAGGTTCTACGGCCAGCAGAAGACCCAGCGGGCAGGGGCGGACACCCGCCATTCCAGAGTATTGTGGCTAAGTCGGACCAAGTGCTGGACGACGTGGACCAGGTGCTGGACGACGTGGCCGCCCTGCACTGGGGCAACCGGATGGCGGCCTACAACCGGACCATGATTTTTACCGGGGACATCTGCCAGCTGCTTTATGACAACCGCCTGCTCACAGGAAGCTTCACCCAGCGGCAGGACGAGCTCCAGCACCGGCTGGAGGGCTGCGACACCTTTGCACAGCTCCGGGAACGTCTCAGGGACTATTACCGGGAACTGCTGCCCGACGTCTACCGCAATGCCCGAAGCCGCAGTACGCAGGAGATTGTCCGGGTGCAGCGATACATCGAGGAGCACTACGACCAGGACCTCTCCCTCAAGACACTGGCAGAGGTGGCCTGCGTCAGCCCTCATTATTTCAGCGCTTACTTTAAGGCGGAGACGGGGCAGAACTACAAGGCGTATCTTACCCGTGTTCGGATGGAGCGGGCCATGGAGCTGGTCATCAACAGTGACCTCAAGACCTACGAGATTGCCGAGCGGGTGGGATATAACAACGTACGGCGGTTTGTGGACGCTTTCCGCGCCGCCTACGGGATGAGTCCACTGGATTACCGCAAGCTGCATAAGAGGTAAACGGACGCGGCAGGCAGGGCCGGACTGTATGGATGCAGTCCGGCCCTGCTTTTGCTGTTGAAGATTTTCCGGTTCTGGGCTATACTATAGGCGGTATAAGTTTTGAATGGAAAGGGGGCTGCGCTGTGTCAGGACACAATCAGGGGAAAAGCTGGTCCGCGTCTCTGTTGAAGCGGCGGGGGGGGAATAACGAGCTGATCCGTGCGCTTTTGCCGAAGCCGCGTTATATCCCACGGGAGGGATATTCGGTCCGGGTCTGGGACAAGGCGGATGTGCTCCTGGCGGAGAGCGATCCCCGGTTTGCCACCGGCAGGGGACAGAAGAGGGCAGCGGTCCCCATTCCGGTGTCCTCCGGGCCGGATGCGGAGCGGGCCTGCGCCGGACTGGCCCGGGCGTGGGTGGCGGCAAAACAGGACGAAAGCGCCCCATGGCGCCTGGCAGGGCACTACCACGCCGCCATCCTTGACCGGATGCCCAATGTGGCAAAAGACCGGCTGCGTTCTGCCCAGGCCACGGCATGGCTCAGCGAGTTCCTGGCTCTGGAACAGCGGTGCGACAGCAGACGTCTGCCGGAGGTCATGAAGAATTTTCTCCGGGCAGGGGCTTGGCTGGGCGGGCATCCTGGCCATCCGGTGGCGGCGCGGGTATGGGAGCGCTATCCCCTGGCCCTGCTGGCTGCGGCAAAGCAGGCTGTGGCGGACTTTTCTGTGGTGCAGCCGGAAGCTGATTTGGACAAGCTGTTGTGGACAGAAGGTTTCCCCAAGGGGCAACTTCTTGCAGATGGGCTGGGCATGGTCTGGTCGGTGTGGTATGTGCCCCAGGCCATCCGCACCAGCCTGTCCCTACTCATTGCCTTGAACCCCAAGGATGAGTATCCAGAGGCCCGTGCCATGCACCGGAGGTTCATCCTCCATTTGGGCGGCACCAACACCGGCAAAACCTATGCCGGGTTCCAGCGGCTGAAGCAGGCAAAGACCGGCGTCTACCTGGCTCCGCTGCGCCTGTTGGCCCTGGAGGCCCAGGAGACCCTGCTGGATGCCGGGGTGGACTGCTCCCTGTCCACCGGCGAGGAGGAGGATTTCCGGGAGGGGGACACCCACCTGGCCGCCACTGCAGAAAAGCTGGACATGAAGCGACGGTACGGCGTGGCGGTGATCGACGAATGCCAGATGATCGCCGATGCCCAGCGGGGCTACGCCTGGACAAGGGCCATCTTGGGCGTGCTGGCTCCAGAGGTCCACCTGTGCGCCGCACCGGAAGCGGAGGACCTGCTCATCCGGCTCATTGAGAGCTGCGGCGACAGCGTGGAGGTGGAGGTTCACAGACGCACCACTCCGCTGATCTGCATGAACCACACGGTGGACTACCAGCGTATACAGCCTGGGGACGCCCTCATCACCTTTTCCAAGGTGGGGGTGCTCAGCGTGGCAGAGGATTTGCGACAGAGCGGCAAGGAGCCCGCCATCATCTACGGGGCTCTGCCCTATTCCACGCGGCGCAAGCAGATGGAGGGCTTTCTCAAGGGCGAGATGGAGTATATCGTGTCCACCGACGCCATCGGCATGGGGCTGAACCTGCCCATACGGCGGATCATCTTCATGGAGACGGAGAAGTTCGACGGTGTGGAGCGCCGGGATCTTAAGCCGGAGGAAATCAAGCAGATCGCGGGCCGTGCGGGCCGGTTCGGGATGTATAACCGGGGCTATGTGGGGGCCACTCAGAATTTGACGGCTATCCGGGCAGGGCTGGAAACGGTGGTGCCGCCGCTGGAGTATGCTGTGGCGGGATTTTCCGATCTGGTGCTCCAGGTGGATTTTGACCTGCTGGACGTCTCCCGGTATATCGCCATCATCTCCAAGCTGCGGGAGATGGGGTTCTTGCTGACAAAGGAGCAGGAGCTGCGGGCGGCCA
>CATJRT010000323.1 GCA_949742895.1 uncultured Eubacteriales bacterium
CAGGTGAGCTGCGTCCCTACCGCCTCGGCCAGCAGGGCTGCGGCCACGGAGGAGTCCACCCCGCCGCTCAGGGCCAGCAGCACTTTACCGCCTCCGATCTTCTCCCGGAGCTGGGTAATGGCGGTGTGCTTATAGTCCTCCATGGTCCAGTCTCCGCTGGCATGGCACACGTTAAACAGGAAGTTGCGGATCATGTCCACCCCGTGCCCGGTGTGGTTCACCTCCGGGTGGAACTGCACACCGTAGAACCCCCGCTTCTCGTCGGCGATGGCCACGTTGGGGCAGCTCCGGCTGTGGGCGGTGAGGGAGAAGCCATCCGGCACCCGCTCCATGTAGTCCCCGTGGCTCATCCAGGTCACGCCCTGGGCGGGCAGACCTTGAAACAGCCTGCAACCGACGTCAAACCAAGTCTCGGTCTTGCCGTACTCACGGGCGCTGTCGTCCTGGGCAGCAGTGACCCGTCCCCCCAGGGCGTGGGCCATAAGCTGGCAGCCGTAGCAGATACCCAGGATGGGCACCCCCCAGGTGAAAATGTCCGGGTCTACCTGGGGAGAGTCCTCCAGATAGACCGAATTCGGCCCCCCGGTGAAGATGACGCCAATGGGGTCCATAGCCCGCAGCTCCGCCAGCGGGGTGGTATAGGGCTTCACCTCGCAGTACACGCCGCACTCCCGGACCCGCCGGGCAATGAGCTGGTTATACTGTCCCCCGAAGTCCAGAACAATCACAGTTTGATGAGACATGGCCGCATCTCCTCTTTCCAGGATAAAATCACTGACTCTACCACCAAAGGAACTCGTCCAGTTCTCCGTGCTCGAACACCACGTTCCCCTCGTGCTTCTCCTCACTCCGGACCGGCAGGAAGGGGTCCATCAGGGTTATGCGCCTGCCGCACTCGGGGCAGTGGTACCGGATGGCCCCGCAGGCGTACATCCCCGATGGGATATCCGCCTTTTTCTCCACCATGCGCAGATTGCGCTTATAGTACTCCGCGTCTTTGTGCTCCACATAGTGGCCTACCGTCATATTGGGCAGGGCAAAGAGCTGCTTGCGCTCCTTTTCCATTGCACATTTGCAGTCGCGGCACCAGTCGTCCTGGTATTTCCTGAGCCACTTTTCGATCAGTCCCATCTCAGTTTCCCGACGCCTGCTTGGCTGCGTCCAGCACCTGGCACATCATGTCCGCCTTGGAAATGGCGTCCAGAATCTTGGGGTCGTCCATCTTCCAACGCTGGTTAGAGGTAAATGTGTTCACTATCACCCGCACACCGTCGATCAGGAAGCCGAAGCGTACCCGGCTGGTGCCCCGCATGAAGCCCGCGCCGCCGGCCCCGTCATCCGTCCATGCCTTTTCAATGCGGCTGGCGGGGAGCACAAACATCTCGAACGGGTTCCAGAAGAACAACAGCGCCACCTTGCCCTGCTTAATGTCCACCACCACGGTCTGGTTGCCGCCGTAGAAGGTCTGGTTACGGTTGAAGCCCTGGGCGTTCAGGTCCTTCATCATCTTCTTTTTCTTTTGCTTCCAGATGGTAGTGGGGCCAAAAATCCACCACACCACGGACACCGCAGTGGGAGCCATGAAACACACCACCGCACCGGTGCCGCCGTCGTGGAAGAAGGTATAGCCGACGAAACCCAGCCCTACGATCAGGACGATGGGAACCAGGATGGTCAGCAGCAAATAAAGTATATTGGTTTTTTTGACTGGCTTCGTATTCATTTCAAGCACTCTCCTCTTATTTCGATATTCTGGCACATCCGTGCCAAGGGGTGGAAAGCTTATCCGTCAGTCCCACTCCCCCTTCTGTTCCTCCTCGCCCTTCTTCTTCCGGGGCGGGAAAAAGAACGGAAACAGGCCCAGCTTAGCCCCCAGTGAATGGAGCAGCGGGAAGCACACCAGGATGGTGACCGCCTGAACCGTACCGGTACGCAGGCTGTAAAAGTCCTCCTCGCGCACCTTGTCCCCGCCGCCCAGCATATCGACGTAAAAATCCGTGCGGCTCAGTGCGGGCCCGTAGGAGATCTGCTGCATGAAGCTTTCGCTGGAGGTCAGGTCGTCGAACACCACCCGGCCCACGGGCAGGGTGTGGTCGCTGCGGTAATAGTCCCCGTCGTACTGCACGTTCTCCATGTTGATCCGGCAGGCCACCACCTCGCCGGAGGGCAGGGTCACGGCGTAGGTGTAATAGCCGTCGTAGTAGCCCGCCCCACGGTTGCGGTATTCGATGCCGGGGGAGACGATGGTAAAGGTGTCATGGCTCAGGATATCCGCCACGCTCTGGACGCGGAACACGTCCTTCCCCGCCTTGCCGCCGATGTCGCCGTCGGCCACGGTGTGCTCCTCCACGTGCTGCTCATACATGGCGGGCAGCACCAGCTCCGTGAGCTTCACCGTTCCCAGGCTGGCCAGGAAGGCCAGCAGCAGGCACAGCCAGATGTCAAACCTCATCCTCGTATAACGCATGGTTACAACTCCTTACAACTCATTTCATCCCATCTCGCAGCCGCCCCACTCCACCACGGTGAAGCCGGTACGTTCAAAGGGCGGGAACTCCTGAGGCTCCACCTCCACCGGCCGGTCCAGCCCCTTCCAGGCCATGAATACCCGCAGCACGCTGTCCGGCGCGGGGTCGATGTCCAGCACGGCGGAGTCGGTGTAAGCCGCTCCCTGGAAGGAGATCAGGTTCCAGGCATTGCCCTCCATCCGGGGCAGCCAATAGATGATAAACTCGTTGGCCTCCCGCTCGTTCAGCCCCAGCTTCGCTAATGTGTCCTCCAGGAACGCCGCAGTATCCTCCCCCGCCACGCAGAAGCCGACGGACAGGTCGTATTCTGCATCGCTGACCCCTTCCCAGAACAGGCAGTAGTACTCCCGCCCGGTGACCGGGTCGGTAAGGGTGCCGTCAGGCCGGGCCAGCACATGCCAGCCGTCCTCCCCGTAGGCGGGATAGGTGGAGGTGAGCGTTCCCGCGTAGTCCAGGCGCACGGTCACGTCCAGCTCCGCCGGGGCGTTCAGGTACAGCACGGGTTTCGCGTCGCAGTCCTCCGGGTAGAGGTAGATCACCGGCTTCTCATTGCGGGGGCCCAAGTCGCAGCCAGCCAGCAGGCCCAACAGCAGCATAGCGGCGGCAAGGATGGTCAGATACTTTTTCATGGGACATTCCTCCTCAGTTTATGATACTCATTCAGACGAAATTTGCAAGAGGAAGGTTCCCATTTTCTCAAATTTTTGTGATGTCCACCGGCCGCAGGTCCTCACTCCGGCCGTACTCCCGAACGGTGAGCATGGCCCGGGCGGTGTCGATGGAGGTGACGCAGCCCACCCCGTGCTCTACGGCGGAGCGGCGGATACGGAAGCCGTCGCTGTCCTGCTTGCGGCCCTTGGTGGGGGTATTGATGATGAGGTCGATGGTGCCTGAGGCCATCATATCCATGATGTTGGGGTGGGCCTCGGATACCCGGGCCACCCGCGTACACGGCACCCCGGCGTCCGTCAAGGTCTTGCAGGTGCCGTCGGTGGCCAGGATCTCAATGCCCATGTCGGCAAAGCCCCGTGCGATGCCGATGACCTCCCCCTTGTCCTCGTCCTTCACGGTAAGGATGATCCGCCCCCCCTTCTTGGGCGCGCGCATATTGGCACCCTTGAAGGCCTTCAGCAGCGCCTGGGGGAAGGACTCGGCAATACCCAGCACCTCGCCGGTGGACTTCATCTCGGGGCCAAGCCCCGTGTCCACGTCGGTGAGCTTCTCAAAGGAGAACACCGGCATCTTCACAGCATAGTAGTCCGCCTCCCGGTAAATCCCCGTGCCGTAGCCCAGGTCCCGCAGCTTCTGGCCCAGCATCACCTTGGTGGCCAGGTCGATGATGGGCACGCCGGTGACCTTGGAGATATATGGGATGGTGCGGGAAGAGCGGGGATTGACCTCGATGACGTAGACCCGATCGTTATAGATGATGAACTGGATGTTGATGAGGCCGACGACCCCCAGGGCCTTTGCCAGGTCCAGGGTATAGCGCTCGATGATCTGCTTGTGGTGATCCTCCACGTGGATGGTGGGATAGACGGAAATGGAATCCCCGGAGTGGACGCCAGCCCGCTCCACGTGCTCCATGATGCCGGGAATCAGGATATCCGTACCGTCACAGACGGCATCCACCTCTATCTCCTTGCCCTGTAAATACTTGTCCACCAGGATCGGATGATCCTGTGCAATGCGGTTGATGATCTCCATAAATTCCTCAATCTCCGCATCGGAAAGGGCGATCTGCATCCCCTGTCCGCCCAGCA
>CATJRT010000324.1 GCA_949742895.1 uncultured Eubacteriales bacterium
ACCTGGACGTGGCCACCCTGGTCACGGGCAAGGGCGACATCAAGAATCTGAACGTGGGCGCCGCCGGCTGCGACGTGGACATCCTGCCCGAGAACGTGGTCATCCGCCCGGGCATCACCGCCATCATCAACGGCAAGGAGATGGGCAGCCTGGACGCCTCCGAGTCCTCCGCCGAGCCCAAGCTGATGGCGGGCTACCCCAGTGTGCGCAACATCTCCCCCACCGGGGCGGAGGGCGTGTTCAGCGTCAACAAGCCGGGCACCATCTACTGGGCCATTTCCGCGGTGTCCGACGGCTCGGTGAGCGAGGCGGATCTGATCTCCCCGCCGAGCTACGGCGGCAACATCTTCCAGAAGCAGTCCGGCCAGATCAACGCCTCCAACGCCCGCACGGAGTACCAGTCCATTATCAGCAGCCTGAACTCCGACGGCTCCTACTATATCAGCGCCATCCTGGTGGACGGCCGGGGCAACCGCAGCCCGGTGAAGGTGGCCTCCTTCTCCACGCCGGACAGCACCGTGCCCGCCTTCCTTAAATATGAGAAGACCAAGGAGACCACTCAGACCGCCCAGGTCACGGTCATGACCAACAAGAACTGCCAGCTCTACTGGGCCCTGCTGTCCTCGGGCAGCGCCGCCCCCACCCCCCAGGAGTTCAAGTCCGGCTCCATTAGCGGCAACTGGGGCTACGGCTCGGGGAACGCGGGGAAAAACGGGAGGATGTCCATCAACGTGAACCGGGTGCGCCTGCGCGAGAAGACCGAGTACGTGCTGTACCTGTGGCTCACTGACTACGACGGCGCCCAGAGCATGGCCGCCCCCGTGTCGCTGACCTTCTTCACCCCGGACGAGACGCCCCCCATCGTGGCCGCCCCCACCCAGACTGAATACGGCGAGTCCACTGCGGGCATCACCTTCTCCATCAACGAGGCCCCCTCCACCCTGTACTGGGCCGTGGTGCCCGAGGGCAACGAGACCTTCATCGCCCCCGGCACCGACATGAGCGACCTGCGCACCAAGATCAAAGTGACCTCCGGCACGGGCGCCACCAGCTTCGGCAGCATGGCCGCCGCGGGCGCCAACGTGGACACCAAGTTCACCGTCACCAACCTGATCACCGCCAATACCAACACCAACAACTACACCCTGTACTATGTGGCCCGGGACGCGGCGGGGAACTACTCCGACGAGGTGCGCTCCATTTCCATCCGCACCTTGGACACCACGCCGCCCACCGTGACCCAGGAGTTCACCAAGGTCAACGGCGACAAGCTCAATGAGCCGCTGGCGGACACCGATATCCGGCTGGTGTTCTCCGAGACCGTCAAGGGCGGTTCCGCCGCCACCAAGACCTTCCTGGAGCTGTACCAGGACGTGGTGGCCGCTCAGAACGCTCCGGCCATCGGCGGTTCCACCCTGGAGCAGGCCCGGAAGGCGCTGGGCGACGCGCTGGCGGAGCATATTAAAATGTATACCGTGCCCCGGGACGGGCGGGCCGAGGAGGTCATCCAGCGCACCAACGACACCAACTTCAATAAGGACTGGGTGGTGGACTGGCGCTACGCCCAGGTGAAGATGGAGAGCGTGGGCAACGCCAACAACATGGTGATCATCCTGCCCACCACCAACGATATCCCGGGCAACCGCAGCGCCCTCAAGCTGGAGAGCGGCGTCAGCTACTACTTCCACCTGGAGGGGGTGTACGACAACGCCTACAACCCCAACGGCGTGATGGGCAACCGGCTGGGCAATTACGACCTGCCCATCTTCAAGACGGTGTACGCCCAAGTCACCATGGTGCGCAACGCGGATGTGGATGAGATCGTCACGGGCTTGGGTTCGACAGACGCCCCCGCGGGCACCCGGTTGGATATGTGCTTTGATCTGATTCCGGCTTCCACCGGCAAGGTGCCCGACACGGAGCGCTGGGATCTGATCATGTGGAGCGACACCTCGGTGGCGATCAAGCTCTACCGCTTGGATGTTTCGGATACCAACGCGAAGTGGGAGCTGGTGAACAGCAACAAGGACGAACCCACCCGGATTGACGTGACCAACAACAATAAAAATCCCGCCGTCGGCATGGGCTACACCATCCAGGGCAACAGCGGGAACAGCTTTGCCCCGCTCAAAACCGGTTTGGAGGAGGGCAAAACCTACCGCTACGGCATCCACTTCACTCGGGTGAACAACACCAACGAGGAGAGCCCGACCAGCAGGCCCCAGAGCTGGAGCGAGCTGGTCACGATGAAGTTCGCCCTCATCGCGGGCGGCCGGGGCAATGTGTACGATGTGTCGGTTCGGCCCAACGCCAACTTTGACACCTACGTGAATAACGGCAGCGTCAGCTCCATCGGCGTGGCCTTCACCGCCACGGGCAGCGAGGACACCCTCACCATCTCCAAGCAGTTCACCGACGAGCGGGTGCCCGAGTTCACCACGGGCTACCCCAAGATCACCCCGGGCTCCGGCACCATCCATATGGAGCTGAACCTGGATCGGGATGCCGGCACCATTTATTACGTGGTGGCCCCGGCGGACGGCGGCATTCCCACCAGCGTTCATAAAGACAGCCAAGGCGGCGGTGTGGAGTTCATTGTGCCGGATATTAAGGATGCCTCGGGCAGTGTAATCAAGGGTAATGATAAAGTAGAAGATACAGATAGGCTGACCTATATCCCGACAGATGGAGCAGATCGGGATGCCAAAGCAAAATTTATAGCATTTAAATCCACAGATAATGTGCGGAACAAATACGCGAGTCCCACCTACCGCAACATCACCGACCCCAAGTACGGCGCGGACAGCGACGTGTATGTGGGCACGCCCATCCAATACGCGGGCGCCACGGTGTCGGTGGACATCCCCAACCGGAGGCCGGAAACCCAGTACTACATCTACTTTGTGCGCCAGGGCGGCGGTGCGCCCAGTGAGATTGTGGAGATTTACCGGACGACCACTACGAAGGTTCAGGTTCCCTCTGTGACTGTGACGGGAACCAGCACTGAGGCCGTTATGACGCCCAGCGAAGATAGCCAGCTCTCCTTTGCGCTGGTGGAATACAACAGCCTGCCTGATTTTATCCGGAATACCGCCACGGGAAGCTCAGAAAGCGTCCTTACCCAGATGATGACCCGGTATTCTGGGACGACTGGCCCCAGTAAATTTGATAAGACGACAGATGAGAATTTGAAAAAGCAGGTGGCAGAGTATATCTTGGGCAATTCCGGCGGTACGGGAACTGCGCCGGTGGCGCAGTGGACGCTCCCGGATGGGGCTGAGTATAAGGATCCCATTGCAGGCAATACGAGCGTCCGGTGGAACTTCGAGGATTACATGACCTCTCCCAGCTCGGAATATGTTGTGCTGGTGATTGCGCGGCATATCTATGGCGGAACAGGCGGAAATGACTATGGCTTTGGCGCAATCCGAGGCCTGTATACGCCGGACAGGGTGCCGCCGGAGTATGTCAACACAAACAAGAATTCCCAGTATCAGATCGCTTCTATGGTATGTGACAACAAGACTGACTGGGATAACGGCAATTGGCAGGACAGGCCGCTGTCTTACACATACAGCGGCTCAGTCACAATCAGGTTCAGCAAAGATATCTTTTTCCATGACAACAGCAATAATACCCGATATGGCGTTGTATACAGCGGCGGGGACGCTACAAATAAGGAGGTCTTGAGCCTTTTGGGCGGAAGCGCTATAGCGAACAGCCACGTAAAGGTCGGCACCGGCGGGGCGGTTGGCAACGCGATTACATTGCAGTTGGAGGGGATCAGGCCGTTTGAGGACATTGTGGTGTTTGCCAGCGGAAAAATCTGTAATAAGAGTGATTTTTCCACCGACTACCAGCTTACCCTGACCTTCGATCCCACACTGCAAACGTCAGATTTCTTTGACAATGTGATTCCGGGGGCTGCTATGGGAATGCCCGGCTTC
>CATJRT010000325.1 GCA_949742895.1 uncultured Eubacteriales bacterium
CCACCCTGTCCCTGTTCAGCCCCGACGGGGAGGAGGGCTATCCCGGAAACCTCACCGTCCATGTAACCTATACGCTGTCCGGCGGTGCCTTGTCCATCGAGTATTGGGCGAAAAGCGATGCGGACACCATCTGCAATCTTACCAACCACACCTATTTTAACCTGTCCGGCCACGGCAGCGGCAGCGTGGAGGACCAGTTTATCGGGCTGAACGCCTCCCGGTACACCCCCATCGTCCCCGGCTCCATCCCCTCCGGGGCGCTCGTCCCTGTGGACGGCACCCCCATGGACCTGCGTACCCTCCAGCCCATTGGAGCCCACATCAACGACGTCTTCGAGCAGCTCACTATGGCGGGGGGCTACGACCACAACTGGGTCATTGACGGCTGGGGCGGACCTGGCTGCCGGGACGCCCGCCCCGCTGCACAGGCCTGGTCGCCGGACACCGGCATCCTGATGGAAACGCTCACCACCCTGCCGGGCGTACAGTTCTACGCCGGAAACTTCCTGGCAGGCTGCCCCGCCGGAAAGGGCGGCGCGATATACAAAGACCGCCAGGGCTTCTGCCTGGAGACCCAGTACTTCCCCGACTCTCCCAACCACCCCGGCTTCCCCTCCGCCGTACTGCGGGCCGGGGCAGAGCACCATAGCAAAACCGTATACCGGTTCGGCACGGCGTCCAGCGCTGCCGAACTGTGAAGAAAGAAGGAATACTATGACTGCCAATGAAAAAAAGGCTCTGGCTGTGGCCGCCTGCAAAGTGCGCATAGGCATTATCGAAGGTACCTATGCCGCCAAGTCCGGCCATCCCGGCGGAAGCCTGTCCGCAGCAGAGCTGTTTACTTGGCTCTATTTCAAGGAACTGAACGTAGACCCGAAGCAGCCGGACAAGCCGGACCGGGACCGCTTCGTGCTGTCCAAGGGCCACACCGCCCCCGGCCTGTATTCCGCCATGGCGCTGCGGGGCTTCTTTCCCTGGGAGGACCTGCTCACCCTGCGGCACATCGGCTCCCACCTCCAGGGCCACCCCAATATGCGCTCCACCCCCGGCGTGGATATGTCCACCGGCTCTTTGGGGCAGGGGGTGTCTGCCGCCTGCGGCATGGCGCTGGCAGCGAAATACCAGAACAACCCCTGTCGGGTATACACCCTGCTGGGTGACGGCGAAATCGAGGAGGGCCAGGTGTGGGAGGCCATGATGTTCGCCGCCCACTACAAGCTGGACAACCTGTGCGTCGTCATCGACAACAACGGCCTGCAAATTGACGGCTCGGTGGAACAGGTCATGTCCCCCTACCCCATCCTGGATAAGCTGCGCGCCTTTGGCTTTGAGGCGGTGGAGATCGACGGCCATGACTTCGACCAGCTTGAGGCCGCCTTTGCCCAGGCAAAAGCTGTAACAGGCAAGCCCTTTGCCATCGTGACAAAGACCGTCAAGGGCAAGGGTGTCAGTTTCATGGAGGATCAGGCGGGCTGGCACGGCAAGGCCCCCAACGACGCGGAGTATGAACAGGCCATGGCGGAGCTGCGGGCCGCGCTGGCGGAATTGGAGGCGGTGTAACATGAGCGACGTGAAAAAAATCGCCACCCGCGCAGGCTATGGCGCGGCGCTGAAGGAGCTGGGGGCGCTCCACGACGATATCGTGGTCTTTGACGCGGACCTGGCCGGCTC
>CATJRT010000326.1 GCA_949742895.1 uncultured Eubacteriales bacterium
ATGCTGCCCATATCCACCACAGTCAACAGAAGCTGATACTTCTGCATATTCATTCCGCTGTCTCCATTCATCGTTTTTTCTAATGTTTGATATCACATAAATTAACGTGACTTATTATAGTTGTCATGTTACTATAAAGCCACGCAGAAAGCAATCCCTCTTTTAGGAAAACCACACAAAACAGAAGGGAGTCATGGAGATGAAGCATACAATCGCATTTATTGGCGGCGGAAACATGGGCGGCGCGATCCTTCGAGCGGCCTGCCGGACCATTCCGCCGGAGCAAATTGTCCTGTTTGATACCGATGCAGACAAGGCCCGGGCCGTCGCAGAGGAAACTGGCTGCGCCGTCGCGCACGACGGCTGCGAGGCAGTGCGCAGCGCAAGGTTTATCATGCTTTGCGTTAAGCCCCAGGTATTCCGGCCGGTACTGGCGGGACTTCTCCCCGCCTTGCGGGAGGGCGGGGAAAAGGTGCTGGCATCTATTGCAGCGGGGGTGTCCTTGTCCGCCATGTCCGCCATGCTGGACGGTCTTTCCCTGCCCCTCATCCGCATTATGCCCAACACGCCTGCCCTGGTAGGCAAGGGTACATTCCTGATCGCCCCGGACGCTGGCGTTCCCCAAAGCGTGACGGACGAACTGCTCCGCATACTCAGCGGCTGCGGCCTGCTCCTGCCCGTGACCGAGCATGAGCTGGACCTGGGCTCCACCGTGTCCGGCTGCGGCCCCGCCTTTGCCTATCTGTTTATTGAGGCCCTGGCAGATGGCGGCGTGCAGATCGGCCTGCCCCGGGCGATGGCCCAAAGGCTGGCGGCACAAATGTTGCTGGGCTCTGCGGCCATGGTACTGGAAACCGGCGAGCACCCCGGTGTGCTGAAGGACGCGGTATGCTCCCCCGGCGGCACCACCATCGCAGGCGTGGCCGAGCTGGAGAAACGGGGCTTTCGGGCCGCTGCGGCCCAGGCGGTAGTCGCCGCCTATCGCCGGAACTGTGAGCTGAGCCAATAACCATAACAAAGAAAGAGGAGGAAACAATCATGGATGTAGAACGCTATCTGGACTTTTCCCCGGAGGACCGGGAGCTGCGCAGAAAAAACCTGGAGACCGTGATGAAGTACATGGCGGCGGAGGGCGAAGCCCGGCTGGATCGCTGGAAGCTGTTCACCCCAGACGGCCAGGGGGGCTATACCGGCCCCGCCAAGGGCTATCCCGCGCCGGAATTTATCGAGTGGGGGATGCCCGGCCAGGAGGGGCTGAAGATGAGCGACGCATGGAACTACAAGTGGTTCCCAGACCTGGCGTACACCGACCTGAAGGTGCTTCAGACCCAGGACCCCAACTATATCGTGGTGGCCGCCTTGGGCACCTTCACCGTCAACTTCCCTGCCTACCCAAACAAGCCCTATCAGAACTACTTCTTCCATGTGTTTGAGATGGAGGACGGCCTCATCAAGCGCTATCACGAGCACATGAACTTCTGCCAGATGTACCACTCCATCGGCATAGACCTGCCTCCGGTGGACTTCCCCCACGGCGTATAACGGAAAAGGAGCGATCGCAATGGACGAGCAGGCGCTGTCACACTGGTGTGCCGCTTTGTGGACGCCTTTACCGACATCTTCTTCGGCACCATTGGCGACCGCACCCATACCCGCTGGGGCTCCTTCCGGCCCTGGTATGTGACCATGGCCATCCCGGCCAGCCTGTCCTTCATGATGCTGTTCATCTGCCCTGGCTTCGTCACGCCTGGCTCCGCCTTTGCCCTGTTCTGGATTTACCTGATTTATTTGATTTACGGCAGTGTGTTCACCACCATTATGTACACCTCCTACAGCTCCTTTACCTCCGTTGCCACAGCGGACGGCGCCGAGCGGCAAAAGCTGGTGCTGGCCCGCCAGGTTGGCTTGAATGTCAGCGGCATCCTGGTGGCTACCGCTACCCCGGTGATGATGTATTTCGGCGGCGGCGTGTCCAACAACCAGGCGGCTTTCGCCTCCCTGGGCATCTACATCGCTATCCTAAGCATCGTGTGTTATCTGATCTGCGGCCTGTCCATCCGGGAGCGGGTCACACTCAACGCCGGCAAGCCCCTGCCCATCAAGGAGGGCTTCAAGGTGTTCAAGGGCAACCGCATTTTCCTGGGCACGTTGATCTGCAATGTACTGCACTCCATCGGCATCGCCATGTTCGGCGGCCTGATGAGCTATTTCTTCCTGTACTACAAGATGAACCCCGGCCTGATGAGCACCTCCCAGCTCATCGCCGCCATCGTGGCCACGGTGGTGAGCCTGCTGATCCTGCCCTATATGATGAAAAAGCTGTCCCGCATCGTGGTATATATCATCGGCGTGGCGGTGTTCTGCGGCCTGCTCCTGCTGGGCTATGTGTTCAGTATGTTTGACTTCGGCGGTTATCTGATGTGTACTGCCTTTACCACCGGTATGATGATCGTCTACGCCGTCACCTTCAGCTTTATCCCCGACGCGGTGGACTACGGCGAGTGGCGCAACGGCGTGGGCGCCCCCGGCACCGTGAATACGGTGCTCACCTTCATCCAGAAAATCACCACCGGCTTTGGCACCATGCTCATCTCCGTGCTGCTCAATGCAGTGGGCTATGAGGCGGCGGCCGGCTTCGGGCAGACTCCCGCCGCCCAGGAGGGCATCCGGATGATTACCTGCCTGGTGCCCAGCGCATTCATGCTGGCCTCCGCTCTGGGCCTATTGTTCCTGCACGTCAAGGCTGAACGGATGCAGGAAATCCGTGCTGAGCTGGTCCAGCGCCGCTCCGAAGCTGCGGACAGCAAATAACCTCTCCGTGAGCAAAACAAAGCTGCGTGAAACCGCAGGACTCCACGGCTGGGGCGGGCGGCTTCTTGGGTGCCTGATGTATGCGCTGTCCCTGAACCTGTTCCTGGCCGGCAACCACATCGCCGCTGGGGGCCTGGGCGGCGTCGCAGTGGCCCTCACCACCATCATTCCTATGCGGCTGTCCGCCCTGGTCCTGATTATGAATATCCCCCTGCTGGTCCTGGGGTGGGCGTTCAAGGGCTGGCGCTTTATTCGCAACACCATCGTCTGTGCCATGGCGTATACTGTGCTGGTGGAGGCTACCTCCTACCTGCCCACCCTGACCTACAATCCGCTGTTTGCGGCGCTGTGCGGCGGGGCAATGTACGGCCTTGCTCTGGCGCTGATGACCATCACCAACAGCTCCATCGGAGGTACAGAAATCGCAGTCCGGGTACTGCTGTGCCGCTTCCCCACGGCAGGGACGGGCCGGATGTGCCTGATCGTAGACAGCAGCGTGGTTCTGCTGTCCATGGTCCTGTCCCACGACATTGAAATCGGACTGATTGCCATTCTAACGCTGTTTGTCTGCTCTGTTGTCGCTGACCGGATCTCCTTGGGCGATGGGGAAATAATCTCTGCCTGATTATTTCCGGGCTGTCCCCGGGAGAGCTGGCCGCACCGCTGATGGAGGAGCTGCACCTGTCCGTCACCAAGGTGGAGGGGATGGGTATGTATTCTGGAACGGACCGCTGCCTGCTTTTCACCGCGTTCCGAAAGAGTCAGGGGCCGATGCTCAAGGCTGCGCTGGACCGGCTGGACCCCAACGCCTTTTTCGTCATCGTTCCTGCCAAGGAGGTCTGGGGCGGCAGCTTCCGCACTCCATTCTCCGGGCTGCGGTCCGACCAAGCATAAGAAGCTGTACCAATAGCCGAAGTGCGGCCAGCCCTATGCGTATACAAATGTGAAGCACCCGTCAGAGATGGCGGGTGCTTTTTTGTGTCAAGGAAGGGCTGATTCAATCGGCAAAATACCGTAGACGCATTTAATCAGTGCTTTCTCAAGATAATGTCAAAATCCGGTGAGTCCAGATACATAAATAGAAAGCCCTTTGCAATGGCAGTCTGCTCTACGTACACAAACAGCTCTGACAGGCAACGTGGAAGCGCGAGGAAGAAGTTTTGGCAGTAATTTCTGCTCCTCCTCTTCCGCTTTTCCCGCACAGTGTATAACATTAGCACGCAGTACCCAAAAATCACTGAAAAAAGGAGCTGTTCCATCATGCCTCATTCTGCCCTTCGTTCCGCCCGCATCACCCTGCGCCCTTTGTCCGGCGGCCTGCCTGTTTTCGCTCCCGCCCCGCCAGCTCCAGCCAGCGTCACACTTGAGCGATGGCTGGAGCTGTGGATGGACCGTGACATCGAGCAACGCCGGGCGGACACCACTGTCGGCGGCTACCGCAACATCATCCGCAAGCATCTGGTCCCAGCCCTGGGGGCAGTGCATCTGTCCTGCCTGACACCTGCCCTGATTGACAGCTACTATCAATGGCTGGCCGAGGAAAGGTCCCTCTCCCCCAACACCATCCGCAAGCATCACATCCTGCTCCACACCGCCCTGGATGCGGCCTGCCGCCAGGGCGCGATTGCCGCCAACCCCGTTCAGCGGGCCACTCCGCCCCGTCCCGTCTGCACCGCCGTCCACTACTATACCCCCGCCCAGCTGAGCCGCGTGCTGGACGAGGTAGAGGGCCTGCCATTGGAGCTGCCCGTGAAGCTGGCCTGCTGCCTGGGCTTGCGCCGGGGCGAGCTGCTGGGCCTGCGTTGGCGGGACGTGGACCTCCAGGCCGGACTGCTCACCGTCCGACGGGCCCGCACAACGGTAGGGGCCCGTGTCGTGGAAAAAGAGCCAAAGACTGCGGACAGTCTGCGCACCCTGTCCATCCACACTCTGGACGACCTGCTGGACCTGCTGCGCCGGCTTCGCGGTGAGCGGCAGCGAAACCGCCTACCCTGCGGCCCAGACGACTTTCTGGTGCTCAACCGTCAGGGTCAGCCCTGGCACCCCAACACCCTGTCCACCGCCCTGTCCGCCTTTGCCGCAGAGCGGCAGCTTCCTCCCATCACCTTCCACGGCCTGCGGCATACCTTTGCCAGCGTGGCCAACATTGCCCGCATCCCCATGTATCAGATCAGCCGCGCCATGGGCCACAGCAGTCCCAACGTCACCCAGCGCATCTACACCCACCTGTTTGACCAGACCCACGGCGAGGTGCTGGCAGCGGTGGCGGACAGCATCCGCAGGGCCGGTGCCTCCCTGCATTGAACGGGAAAACGGCGCCCCGTCTCCGGGACGCCGCCTGCAAACGCTTCAGTTTCCCCAGTCTCCGTCGGGCAGAAACGCCGCCGTAGGCAACAGGCCGCTCAGCGCCACCAGTTCTTCGCTGAAGCCACCTGCATCCCAACGCAGAGCGGGGCTGCTCAGGGCGCTCCCTGCCGCCTTCCCTCGCGGGATGGACACCGCTACCCGTAGTCCCCCGTCTGGCACGCAATACGCCATCAGCCGTCCGCCATGGAGCCCGGCAATCCGTCGGGCGATGGCAATGCCGTTGCCCGGCTTGCGCCAGTCTGGGACATCCTCCGCATCCCCATTGAACAGGCGGGCCAGTCCTTCCGGAGACAGCCCCGGCCCATTGTCCGTCACAGTGAACACCGCCTGGTCCCCATCCTGGGCCAGGGCCAGCGTCACCCTGCTGCCTGCCTTTGCCGCGTTGGCGATCAGCTCCAGCAAAAGCTGCCGGAGCATCCCTTCATCCGCCTGCGCCGGGAGACGCTCCAGTCCCCGGATGTCGATCTGCACCCCAGCGTGGCGCAGCAGTCCGGCCGCCTGCTCCCCCCCCCCGGCGGCCAGCCCGCCCAGATCCACCGGAGTCAGCTCCAGCCGCAGCTCTTCCGTCAGCCGCATGGTCAGCTCCATCCGGCCCACGATGCGCAACATCCGGCAAATGCTCTGGTTCAGCGCAGCCAAATAGCCCCGGCTTTTTTCGTCCTTTGCGCTTTGCTCCAGCATCTGGCTGGCCGCTGTCATTTGGGCAAGCTGCATCCGCAGTGCCGCCGCCGTCCGGGCCTTTCCCATATCCAAGCCGTCCTGTTCCATTGCCCTGCCTCCTTGCCGGGGCAAGCTCCACATCGCTCATTTCGCTGCCCCTCCTCTACCCACACAAACCGCTTCGATGGGTTTGTGCGCGGCCCCGTTTCGTTTTGCCGCGCTGCTCGCGACGGCTCCGCGCTTCTCTTTTATGCTATGCAGCTTTGCCCCGGCGCTCTCTGGAAATGGTTTCCGTACGACAGGCCGCTTTTGTCGAATTTTGTCGAATTTTGTCTATTGTATCAGCCGCCCCCTGTTTTTGCAAGAGAGTAGCGGAAAAATTTGGGTTTTCTGTTCAAAAAAAGCCGCCCGGAGCAAGTTGCTCCGGGCGGTCCCTTTCATTCACTCTTTGTCCAACAGCTCCGCTACCTGGGCCATGGGATTGGGCTGATAGCGCTCCACCTTCCCCTCGTCCACCGCACGGGCCAGGTACGGGTTGATGGGCAGACGGGCCAGAACTGGCAGAGAGAGCTGCGCCCCCAGCGCGTCGATGGTACTTTCACCGAACACGGGGTGCTCCTTCCCGCAGTCCGGGCAGCGGAAGAAGGAGTAATTCTCCACCAGCCCTCGCACCGGCACTTCCATCATCTCCGCCATGCGCACCGCTTTGGTGACGATCATGCCCACCAGGGTCTGAGGGGCGGTAACCACGATCACCTCGTCCACCGGCAGGGACTGGAACACCGTCAGCGGCACGTCTCCCGTCCCGGGAGGCATATCCACGAAGAGGTAGTCCAAATCGCCCCAGATCACGTCGGTCCAGAACTGCTCCACCGCTCCGGCGATGACGGGCCCCCGCCATACCACCGGGTCGGTCTCCCGCTCCACCAGCAGGTTCAGGCTCATCACCTCCACGCCCCCTTCGGTGACGGCGGGGTGGATACCCAGCTCGCTGCCCTCCGCCCGCTGGCGGATGCCGAAGGCGCGGGGCACGGAGGGTCCGGTGATGTCCGCGTCCAGGATGCCCACCTTCTTGCCCCGCTGGGCCATGGCGGCGGCCAGGGTGCAGGTAACGGCGGACTTGCCCACCCCTCCCTTGCCACTGACCACGGCAATCACCTTTTTGATGTTGGAAAGCTGGTTGGCTGGCTTGCGCAGGTCCGCCGGTTCGGTGCGCTCTCCGCAGCTCGCGCCGCAGGAAGAACAATCGTGGGTACATTCGCTCATTCAAATCATCTCCTTGTCCTGCAAGGTGCAAAAACACCCCGCAAAAATTTTTGATAAAGTACCTTGACAGGCGAGGTATCTCGTGATATACTTGCCACAGTAAGTTACCTCGGCACACGAAGTATATCCCGAACATAAAAAAGAAAGGAGGCAGCATATGTCTATTTCAGCGGATACCCTGCGCGGCCATACAGACACCATCATTTTAACACAACTGATGCGCGGGGACAACTACGGTTATGAGATCAATAAAAACATTTTACAGCGCACCCAGGGGGAGTATGGCTTCAAAGAGGCCACGCTATACACCGCCTTCAAGCGGCTGGAGCAGGCGGGGCTCATCGCGTCCTATTGGGGAACGGACGGCCCCGGTGCCCGCCGGCGGGACTACTCCCTCACCGATGCCGGACGGAGACAGTGGGAAGCCAACCGACAGGAGTGGGAGGACACACGGGCTTTGCTGGACGCGCTGATCTCGGTGGAAACCGAGCCATGATACAGATCAGGTTGAACCTGGCCCCCTCCACCGGCAGAAGGCGGATGCGGCCGGACCAGGACAAAATACGCCGCCCGGAACAGGGCGGAGCAAAAACGATAAAGGAGGATCAATTTCCATGGAAGATATCAAACTGACGCTGACGCACGCGGTAGCCGGCAAGCTCACCGCTGCCCCGGACGGCCCTGCCAAGGACGAATTGGTGGAGGAGTTGTCCGACAACCTGTACCACCGCTTTTTGGACATGACCGGCGCGGGCGTGTCCGAACAGGAGGCCTTCGACCGGGCTATGGACGATTTGGGGGATGTGGATGAGCTGCTGGCCTATCTTGGCGTGGAGCAGCCCCGGCAGGGGGATAATGGCCCGGTGGTCATCAACATCCACGGCGGCGAGGACAAGTCCCAGGACGTTCAGCGCATCGTCATCAACGACGCCGGCGAAACCAAGGTCATCAACCCCCACGGCGAGGACGCGGAAGCCGCCCGGAAAGAGGCGGAAGCGGCACGAACGGAAGCGGAAGCCGCCTGGGAAAAAGCCGAAGCCGGGCGCACCGGCGCACAGCGCGCCCACCAGGCCGGGCAGGGCGACGTCCACTATGACTACGACTACAGCGCCGCCGGCGACACGGTCCAGAGCGACCTGGACGCTATCATGGCCAACGTGGGAGAGATTTGCCGGGTGGCTATGGAGCAGGTAAAGGACGCGGCGGTGCAGGCCAGGGACGCCATCAAACGCCGCACCTCCGTTCAGCGGGACAACGGCCATGTGAAGGTACACTTCGATACCGTCCCGGAGACACCTGAGCCGCCGGAAGCGCCCGAGGCCCCCGAGATCCCGGAAGCGCCCGCGACTCCGGAGCCTCCCAAGGGCTGGGCGTTCGAGGCCGAGGTGGACTCCGACGAAGGTCGGTTCTTCGCTGGGGCGGGCCCCAAGCAGAGGAAGGATATCGTCTACGGCTTCGGCTACGACAAGGCCAAGGGCGGCTTCTTTACCCAGTGGGGGGAGTACCGGGGTGATCCCCAGCCCTCCGGCGGCCCCCACTTCACTGGGGAGGGCGCGTTTATGGAACACCAGGACGACGATTCCTATTCCGTCACCGCCCTGAAGGATCTGCGGGGCATCCGGGTGCAGACGGCCGCCGGAGACGTGACCATCCACGCCGACCAGGCCCCGGACGCCGGGGTGGTCATCGACGGTGACGTGGACGACCTGGATGTGACCTGCTCCGCTGACGGCGTGCTCACCATTCGGGAGGGCCGCACCGCCTCTTCCTCCTTCTTTTTCCGCCGGGGCATCGGCTCTGCCGACGTAGAGCTGTATCTGCCCTGCCGCCTGTGGGAATCCATCGAAGTGACCACCGCCAGCGGAGACGTGGACATCGACGGCGACTTGGAAATCGAGCACCTGGCCGTGAACACCGCCAACGGCGACCTGTCCTGCCACATTCGTTCCTGCACCCGGCTGCAATTCAAGTCTGCCAGCGGCGACCTGGATTTCAACGGCGACTGTGTGGACATCCGCGCCGAAACCATGAGCGGCGACCTCTGCCTGGAGGGCCAGACCGACCGGGCAGAGCTGAAATCCGCCAGCGGCGACATCCATCTGGACGGCTCGGTGGGCCTGATCCGGGCCTCCTCCATGAGCGGCGACGTAGAGGTGGAAACCTCCATCCTGCCCCAGACCATGGACCTGTCCTCCAAATCCGGAGACTGTCAGGCCCGCATCCCCGACGCAGGGCCGTTCTCCATCCGCATGAAAACCGTTTCCGGCGAGATGGACTGTGAGTTTCCGGTCAATTATGTCAACGGCACATTCATTTATGGCGACGGTTCCGGTCCAGCCTATTCCATGACCAGCATCAGCGGCGACGTGTGGCTGGCGCGGCCCTGATCCCGCGATCGCAGAAAGGATGTGCATCCTATGAAACGTCTTTCCCGTATGGAAGGCCCGGAGGCCAGCGGCGGTTCACGCCGTCCGGCTCCGCCGGTCCGCCCCTGCCGTCCCAATCCGCTGGTCTGGCCAACCGCCCCCGGCAGCCGTCCCACGGCCAGTTCCGCTTCCTGCGGCCCAACTCATCCGCTTTACTGAACCTGGAAAGGAGATATAGCTATGAAGCGTCTTTGCCGTACCCAAGGCCCCGACGCCCTGCTTTGCGGCGTATGCGGAGGCATTGCCCGTTACTTTGGTGTCGATCCCACGGTCGTGCGCATAGCCACCGTTCTGCTGGTGGTTTTTGCGGGCCTGTCCCTGTGGGTGTATATCATCGCCGCCCTGATTATGCCCAGAGAGTGCTGAACCTCGTCGTCGCGCACTCCATATCCCTCGCTTTCGCCGAAGGTGACCGTCGCGAACAGGCGAAGCACAACGAAGGAGCGCTGGACCGTATCACACACCGCGGTCCGCTGCTTTCAGGGCACGCCCCGCACCGGGGCATCGACCGAGCAACTGCCCGACCGGGAGTTATCCTTCCCCGGTCGGGCAGTCGTTTTTCTGTCAAAGCTTCTGCTTGAGCCGGTACAGGAAATTCATCGCCTCGATGGGGGTCAGGGTCTCCACTGCGGCGGTGCGCAGCTCGTCC
>CATJRT010000327.1 GCA_949742895.1 uncultured Eubacteriales bacterium
AATCCACCAGGCCCATGGACCGAAGCCGCCCGATCTCGTTGATAATGTCCGTCTCCGCCTTCAGGTAAAGCTGAATCATCCGCTGGAGCTCCTGGGCGGTCATGGCCCGGTTCAGCGCAGGCATGGTATCACCTACTTCTTGCGGCGGTACTCGCCAAAATACTTGATCTCCGCCGCCTCACGAGCGGCGATGGCATCCTCAATACTTGAAAAATAACCAAGACATATACACTTTTTGCCCACTGTTATTGAAGCAGTCCATTTCTTTTCTAATCTACGCCAACTCACTCCAACATGACCGCTTCTGTTGTTTTTTCCTTTGCCCCGATTCTGGGAATTTTGCAGTTGTGAGACAAATCGGATATTGGCTTTTCGATTATCCAATTTATCCCCGTTGATATGGTCCCGGACCATACCATCCGGGCAATTCGGAAATGCAAAAATGTGAAAAGCCACTGCTTTTCTCAATTCTGGAATTTTTGCGGCAGCATATCCTGACGTTGACAAACTCCAACAATATATTTTCGCACGCCCCCAGGCGTCCAAATCTGTCACCATTTCCTTATCCGCATTGGACAGCTTGACAACTACCTGATTCCCTTTCACTCGAAATTCGTTGGCCTTCTGGTTGGATGCAATCAGTCTATCTTGTCGCCAGCAACCGCAACTCTGCGTAGAACCTCGACCAGTTGGCTACCAGGGCTTCATGCAGACTGTTGTAAGTCTTGCCCTGATAGTACCACTTTCCACGGTGGTATTTCATATTGGCCTCCTCTCCGCCCCGGCCCGCCAGCCGGGGCATTTTATTGTCTTGAGGTTTCCCTCTTGACAATTGTAGTATACTACGATTATCGTAATTTGTCAATACGTTTTTCGTAAAATTCGTAAATATTTTTTACGAGTAGAGTATTGTAAAAGTACGAAATACGTGTATAATATAAGAGGAGGTGGTGAGATGATTAAATTCCGCGTGAAAGTCATGCTTGCTTTGCGCGAAATGACTCAAAAGGAGCTTTCCGAAAAGACTGGAGTACGTCCGCCCACGGTATCCGCAATTTGCACCGGGACCGCAAAGCATATCCCTGTCAATGTATTAGACAGCTTTTGTCAAGCCCTAAACTGCCAACCAGGGGACATCATGGAATACGTGGAGGAGAACGCCGGGGAGTAATCCCCGGTTTTCCTTTTCCCGGAGGGCTTCTCAAAAATTTTCCTGCTATCTCGATATGAAGTTTACAGGGTACAGTTTGCAGGTTTGTTATTCTTCGTCCTCGAAATCGCCCCCGCCATCACTGTGCGGCATGGTCAAACCGGCAAGGGGGTCGAGCATCGCATGAACATCTTGAAAAGTCCTTCCTTCGTTGGCGGCGATCTCCTCATCGGAAATGCTGCCAAACAGCCCCGTCTCTTCCGACAGCTTTTTCAGTTCCATCTGGGCGGTGTCCACGTTCAAAAGTCCGGCCTGGAACGCATCCCGGATTGCGGCGGCCTTACGCTCGCCGATCTCTGCTGTCTCCTTGGCCTTTGGTTTCCAGAGGGGCGGGAAAGAAATCTCCAGACCCGTCGGCACCTCTCCCCACGCCGACATGGCCATCACGGGCAGAAGCTGCTGGATGATGGGACGGAGCTTGCTCTCCCGCAGCGTGTCAACGTAATCGTAATAATTACGCATATCGCTCTCCCCGGTGGCGTCCATCCCGGCGGGAGAGCGCCCAAAGAGCTTTGTCATGGGAATCCTGCTGGCCCCGGACAGGTCAAGAGCCATGGCCTCGTAGACCTCTCCCAGACCCGTAAAGGTGTACTGCGTGTTGTGCACCGCGTCTCCTTTGTTCACCAGCCGGACGCCGAAATTGGACTGCATTACGCTTTGCGCCTGCATGGTGTTCCAAAACCGCCGCTGCATCTCCCCTGAGGCGAGGGAAAACAGCTGGTCCAGGCTCTGCACCTCCATGGTGTCCACGTTGGCACGGAAGGTCAGCGCCGCCATGTTGGCCGCAACATTGTCGTGCTTCACCACGTCCTGATACAGGGACTCCACCTCGCTGCCCCCCCAGTACTGCTCCGCCATCCGTTCCAGGTACGGCAGGTCCCGGCCCGTGAAGCGGACGACCCTGGAGTGGTGCACCCTGGCCGTGATCCGGCCGTCTCCGCCGCTGATGGTGTAATATTCCGGGACCATCCGTCCCCGGCGGAACACCAGACCGGGTTCTGGAACGATCCCACACCAGCGGTCCAAGATGTACAGCCCCTGGAAGGACCCCGGCACGATGGCGTCCAGGTCTAGGGGGCTGTCCAATAATCCTTCCTGTCCCCGGAACATAATCAGCCCGGCGGCCCCGCCGTACAGCCTGCCCCAGCGCAGGCCCTCGTTCACGCTCTCCCGCAGGGCCGTGTCCGCCTGCACCTGCTCCAGGCGGCGCAGGTGGTCCGGGCCCACCGCCCCGGACAGCTGGAACCATTCCCGGCACATATCATCCGGGATAATGCCCACCACGTTCTGCACGACCCAGTTATCCCGGTACAGCGAATTCAGCAGGGCATAGTTGTCCGTCATGCGGGTGAGGGGATATTCCGTGGCCTCCAGCGGGGACTGGGAGCCGTACCCCAGCCGGAACAGCGGATTGGAGAAGGCGTCCAGCGCCATTGCCTGACCCGGCCGATCCTGGGCCGCGCCCGCTCGGACCTGTCTCTTTTTCCTGCTCACACTATCCATCCTCTCCGTACCGCCACGGGGGCAGGCAGGTATTCACAAAATACCGAAGGGCGTCCGGCCCGTGGTCCATGCTCTTCACAGGCTTTTCAACCCCCATCGCCGCCGCTTTGCTGTCCCACGCGTAGCTCCCCAGCTCGTTCACCAGCCCCTCGCAGCGCCTGTGTATCCGAATACGCCCCTGATGCAGCAGCGCCGCCACCCGGCGGATGCCGTCCAGCACGTCGTTATCTCCCGGCATGACATACACCTGGAGGCGGGTCAGCTCGGCGATGAAGCTGGCGGCGGACGGGTCCACCACGGCGGGGCAGAAGCGCTGCGGGTCGTCTCCCATGAAGCGCAGGAAATCCTTTCCGTACTCTCCGTCGGTTTTCTGCCGCCCGCACCGGTCCATGTCCTTACTGTCCCAGCGGTATTCGTTGTCCACCCACACGGTCTCGCCGTCGTCGTAAACGTCCAGCAGCACAAACGGATTGGCGGTGCCGTAGTCACAGGCGATATACCGGGCCGCCACGTTGTATAGCGCTGCTGGGCGCTCCCCGTCCTCGTAGCACTGGACCTCCGGGTTGAACATGTCGTAGATCAGGCCGTCTCCCGCCGTCCACTCCCCCAACACATAGCGCCTGTAAAACACGCCGGAATACATGCTCTCATATCTGGCCTTTGTTTCCGGGCTCAAGCCTGGGTTGTCGTCCATGACGAAGTGCAGGTGGGTCGCGTCCTTTTCCGCCAGCTTCAGCAGCCATTCCTTGCGGAACCAGTGCTCCGGCACATCCGGGTTGCAGTTGAACCACAGCTTTGCGCCGTGGACAGAGCACCTGGCCAGAGACTGTTCCACGAAGGAGCGCGGCATCAGCGCCGCCTCGTCCAGCAGCACCCCCGCCAGGGTCACCCCCTGGATCAGCATATAGCTGGACTCATCACGGCCGCCGAACACGTAAAAACGGTTGAGCTTTTCTCCCCGGGTGATGGTCAGCACGTGGTCCGACCGGGTGTAATTCAGCGCAAACCCAGTTTGGGCAAAATACGTTACGCCCAGAAGGGGCTGGATGATATTGCGCTCCGCGCTGGCCACCGTTTTCCCGCAAAGGCCGAAATTGCATTGGTCGAACTGTCCCATGGCCCACAGGACGAAGGACAGGGACATGACGGAGGTTTTGCCGGAGCGCACCGCGCCGTCGCAGATCAGCGCCGTCTTTCCCGTATAGGGCCAGCGAAGGATGTCAAGTTGCTTTTTCGATAGCATGGATGCTCTCCTTCAGCGCGGCGGTGATGGGATCGTCTCCCAGTTTCCCGCCGGACTCCGCCCCTGCGGCCTGCCCCTCTTTCCAGCCATAGCAGCAGCTCAGCGCGAACTTGGCCCCCCGGGCCCCTTTCCCGTCCAGCCTGGAGGCCCAGTAGTCCTCCATCCTGGCCCGCGCCCGCTCGACAACCACGCTGTAGTCCTCCAGGCCGCCGTAGCTGCTCCACGTCTCCCGGGTGATCCCCAGGTGCAGCATC
>CATJRT010000328.1 GCA_949742895.1 uncultured Eubacteriales bacterium
AACCCTATGCTCCCCTGGCTGTTATGCGGAATATTGGCGCTGGCTGTCGTGATCCTGCTGGTCAGGCTCTGGCTGCTTCGCCGGAGTCTGGACGAAATTACCGGACAGCTGGGGGAGCGGCTGAGCCAGGACACCAACAGCCCCATTTTCCTCTCCGCCCGGGACGCCCACGCCCGGAGGCTGGCGGCGGAGCTGAACGTCCAGCTGAAGGAGCTGCGCCGGGCCCGGCAGAAATTCCAGCAGGGGGACGCGGAGCTGAAAGGGGCGGTGACCAATATCTCCCACGACCTGCGCACCCCCCTCACCGCCATCCGGGGCTATCTGGACCTGCTGGCCCGGGAGGACCTGCCGGAGGATACCAGGCGCTATCTGGCGCTGATTGAAAACCGGGCGGAGGCCATGACCCAGCTGACAGAGGAGCTGTTCCGCTACTCCCTGGCCAACCACCGGCAGGAGCTGAAGCTGGAGGCGGTGGACCTGCGCCGCTGTCTGGAGGAGAGCCTGGTGTCTTTCTACGCGGCTATGGGCCAGCGGGGGATTGTGCCGGAGATTTCTCTGCCCGAAGGGCCGGTGGTCCGCACCCTGGACCCTACCGCCGTCAGCCGGATCTTTGGCAACATCGTCAGCAACGCCCTGAAATACAGCGACGGGGACTTTTTTGCCGCCTTGGATGAGCGGGGGACGGCGGTCTTTTCCAATTCCGCCCGCGCCCTGGACCCGGTGTCCGCCGACCGGCTCTTTGACCGCTTCTACACCGTGGAGACCGGCCGGGCCTCCACCGGACTGGGCCTTTCTATCGCCCGGCTGCTCACTGAGCGCATGGGCGGGACCATTCAGGCGGAGTATCTGGAGGAGCGGCTCTATATCACCGTCGCCTTCCCCCAGGCGGGGCCCGCCGTATAAAATATACCGCTTCAGGTCCTCGGATTCCTGCGTGAATCGGAGGACCTTTTTTATTTGCCGTTATTTTGCGTGAAAAGGTGGCGGTATCCGTGTCTGATATGATATAATACCGCTATCGTACAGACAGAATGGAGAAGGAGGCGCCATCGGGATGGGAGAGAAGTGGACTGCCGCCGTCTGGGGGACGCGGGGCGCGATACCCATGGCAGGGGCGGATTATTTGGAGTATGGCGGGAATACCTCCTGTGTCTCGGTGGGCTGCGGCGGCAGGCTGGTGGTGTTTGACGCGGGCAGCGGCATTGTCCGGCTGGGTACAGCCCTGGCGCAGTTGGGAGAGACCAAGGAGGTCTATCTGTTCCTCAGCCACCTCCACCTGGACCACATTCTGGGCCTGGTGGGCTTTTCCCTCCTCAGCGACCCGGAGGGCAGGGTGCATCTCTACGGCGAGGCGAGGGGAGGCGTGGGTTTTCAGGAGCAGCTGGACCGGCTCCTTGGCCCGCCCTATTGGCCCCTGAGACTGGCGGACTTTCCGGCGGAGGGGGTCTTTCACGAGATCGGGCCGGGACAGCGGGTTGTTTTGGAGGAGGGGCTGTATGTGGATACCCTCCGGGGCTGCCACCCAAATCAGAGCCTGCTGTACCGCCTGGAGGGGGAAGGGCAGAGTGTGGTCTACGGCTTGGACTGCGAGTTGGCAGGAGATATGGCCGAACGGCTGGAGGAGTTCGCCCGGGGCTGCTCGCTGCTGATCTGGGACGCTAATTTTGTCCAGGCCGACCTGCAAAAGGGGTGGGGACACTCCACTTGGAACCAGGGAGCTGCCCTGCGTCAGAGGGCCGGCGCTGGACTGGCCCTGATGACCCATTTTTCTCATACCTATACCGACGCCTTCCTCCGGGAGCAGGAGCGCCTGGCCACGGAGTTGGACCCCAAGGTCCGCTTTGCCAGGGAGGGAATGGTGCTGCTGATATGAGAGGTGGGCCGCAGACTGTGCCGGCCCCCTTGACTTTCCTCTTGACTCAAGAAAAATAAGAAACGGCAAACACCTCGGATTTTGTGATGAAATCCGAGGCATTTTTTATGTTTAATTTCACTTTTTCGCGTGTTTTGCGCCATTCCACCCGACTTGACCCGTAACCAGGTGGCACAGATGGCGCTCAATGCCCTGCAGTCCAACATGGTGCGCTTCACCGGCACCCCCGGCATCACCGTGGACAACGTGACCGTGGGCTACAAGGCTGAGTACACCTTCCGCACCAGCACCGAGCAGAAGTACAACGCCCTGGTCCAGAACAAGACCGACATCGCGCTGCAGGGCCAGTACTACATCCAGCTGGGCGAGCAGCTGTACGACGGCGCCCTGCGCCTGAACAACCGCGCCCCCGACGACTTCGAGCGTCCCGGCTACAACTGGCAGTTTGAGGGCAAGGACATCGGCACCTATGTGGACTACACCCTGAAGCGGGCTGAGTACACCGAGGGCGTGAAGGGCGAGACCCTGTATGACCTGCTGACCTACACCACCATCAACGAGAACGATCTGCTGCGCTACGTTGACGGCGAGAAGAAGGACATGGCCAAGAGTCTGCTGGCCCGCTCCAACAAGAAGGACATCGCTGAGAGCGGCAACGGCGTGCTCACCGAGGTCTTCGTGGACGACCTGCGGGACGAGGTCACTATCACCTCCATCAGCACCTGGCTGGCCAAGGCCAACAGCGACTACAACACCAGCACCGAGACCCTCTCCCTGAAGGTCTACTACACCGACAGCACCGGCCGCACCTTCACTGTGGACGGCGAGGACGTGCCCGCCGCCATGAACGTGAAGAAGGACGACTTTGTCCTGGTGAACATCTCCAAGAAGGAGAGCGTCACCAACCCCGAGGTCGTGAAGATCGGCACTCCCGAGATCATCTCTGACGCCTCTGTCACCAAGTTCAGCCAGAGCGGCACCGATCAGACCAAGGGCTTCTTCACCAAGCTGACCACCGGCGGCACCGAGTACAAGGCTTCCGCCAAGGCCAACTACAGCAAGGACGTTCTGAACCTGTACGACGCCACCCTGCTGACCGACAACACCTATAACGTGTACATCGACAAGTACGGCTATGCCGTGGGCGTCGACCTCCACGAGGGCACCAAGAACTACGTGTTCATCACCGGCTATGACCGGGGCACCAGCCACATCTCCGTGAAGACTGCTAACGCCGCCGCCATCTTCCTGGACGGCACCATGCAGGTCATCACCGTCAATGTGACTGACACCAACAAGAACATCGACCGGATGAACAACAACGTCAACGACGGCGGCGCTTCCGGCGATCCCTACTTCGTGCAGTGGAGCGGAGCTGGCAAGGTGGCCGAGAACCGCTGGTACACCTACACCGTGGCCAACAACGGCGTGTACACCCTGCGGCCTGTGGCCAACATGTTCGCCACCGACTATGCCCCCTACACCTCTTACAACGGCAACACCAAGACCCTGGACAGCGCCAACCTGTATGTGGACGACAACGGCAAGGACGCTCTCGGCAATGTGATTGACGGCACCAAGGGCCGCGCCTACGGCGAGGATGCTTCCGTCTACATCACTGTGGAGCCCGGCCGCGTGGACCTGAGCGGGCCCGCCCCCGCCAAGGACGCTATCACTGACGTGAAGGGCGTGTATACCGGCATCCAGGACATCAAGATGGAGCTCACCGCCAAGACCCAGGAGCAGGTGACCAATGCCGTCTACACTGTGTATGACTCCGACCGCTATATCATCGCCTCCATCGTGCTGGGCGAGGCCCAGGGCGGCGCGGCGAACTACGCCTACATCCTCAGCGACCCCAAGAGCGAGCGCATCGAGCGTGAGACCAGCGCCCGCGCCAATGGCGACGTCACCTACTACTGGGAGTTCGACGCCGTCCTCAACGGCGAGAAGACCACCCTGACCGCTAAGACCAAGTACCCCAGCGCCTCCATGATCACCAAGTACACCGTGCAGGAGCTGCGCTTCGATGGCGAGTA
>CATJRT010000329.1 GCA_949742895.1 uncultured Eubacteriales bacterium
CACCGGCATACGCTTCGGCGCACAGTCCACAGTATTTTTCCTGTGGGGCGCATGGATGCCATGCAATTTGCCCTTAAACACGTTTCTTCCTCCTCAAAAATAGTTTCTCTCCGCCAGGCGCAGTTCCTTCATACAGCGCCGCACAACGGTTTCGATCATTTGCTGCCATACTGCTGGTAGATGCGCAGGATGGTGACGATGGCCTCCTGCCGGGTAAAGGTCCCCTTGGGGCTAAAGGCACCGCCGTCCTTCCCCTTGAGGACACCCTTCACACCGCAGAAGTCGATGTACTCCACAGCCCATCCCGCAAAGGATGCCCGGTCGGCAAAGGGATACTGCTCTCCGGTGTCCTCTACGCCCAGAAACTGGGTGGTGAGAGCCAGGATTTTGGCCGCCTCAGCCCGTGTCAGCTCATTGTACTGCCTGAAGGTTCCGTCGGTATAGCCGTTGACAATGCCCAGCCGGGCAACCCACAGCAGTTCGTCCTTCTTAGTGTCATTGAAGCTGACCTCCGGCTGACTGTACAGCCTTTGGATGTAGTCCGGCTGTTTCTTTACCAGCTCCCAGATCAGCAGGCAGAAGTCCCGGCGGGAAATATTGGCCTTATAATTTCCCTGAACCGCCTGGGGCACCAGGCCCGCAGCGATGGCGATCTGGATATCCTTTGCAGCCCATCCGCTTGGAACATCGGCGTTGGCGGCGCGCATATTACTCTCCACCGGCAGGCTGCCGCCACCTGTGCGGTCCACAATGGTCAGCACGCTGGCCAGCTCCCGACCGGCAGTGGCAGGATAGCCCGCCGCCCCCTCGGCATACAGCATACAAGACGCTCCGCCATCCATGGCAATGCCCTCCTGAACGCCGTTTTGCACCATCCAGTCGGCAATCTGGGTAAAGGAGGCGCTGACAGTGCCCATCACCAGCCCGCCGTTGGCGGTGACGCCCACAAAGGACCGGGCCTGCACCACAGTTGGCTTCTGCTTGGGGTCGCTGTAAAAGCTGTTGTTGTTGGCGTTGTTCACCACGTTTTTGCCGTCCTTCACCAGCACCGGCCCTCCGGTGAGTGCGCTCTCCACCCCGGCCCAGGCCGCATCCCGGCTGGTGCCTCCGGCGGTGAGGGCAATCTCGGCGGACATACCTACCTCCGGGAACTGACCCCAGGACTTGTACAGCTCCGCCGCTGCGGAATTATACACCAGCACATCCTGGCCCTTCTGCACTGTGAGCTGGCCGCCAGCGGTGATCTTAATCACCTTTTTGTTCTCAATAAACACCATGGTGGAGCTGGCAGGCACAGTGACCGGAAGAGTCAGGTGCTCATTGAACTGCATAATAGCCTCCGGCTCACTGTGGTATGTGTTGATACCCCATCCGCTGCCCACAGTGAAGCCGTTACCCAGATGTACCACGCTGCCTAACTCCACCCAGTCCACCATAGGCTTGCCGTCCGGGGTAAAGCCCAAGGTAGCTGTACGTCCGGTGTGGACCAGCTTACCGTTGACCACGATACCGTCCATCACCTGGGGACATTTGGTGGGATAGACCCATCCGTTTTTACCTGTGCCGGTGTAAGAGTTGAAAAAGCCTCCGTTGATGGCCGCCACCACATGGGTGGTCTGGGTATTTTTGGCGTTGATCAGCGACTGGGCACTGGCGGACTCCACCACGCTGTTGTTTGCCAGGCTGATCTCGCCGGTGCGGCCCTCCTTCATCTCTATGGATACCAGCTTGGCGGTACCGCTGCCGATTTTGGAGTTCCAGACAGTGACGCCGTCCGCCGTTGCCGCCGAAACCGGAAGCACCAGCATAGACGCACACAGCGCCGCCGCCGTCAGCAGGCTCCAAAAACGCGCTCTTCTTCCTTTCATGTTACAAAATCCTCCTTTCTTCTCTCCTTTCCGCCGTCCAGGCAAAGCCGCCCGCAACGGAACACCGGCTCTTATTTTACTACCGCATTTTTGAATTGTCAATTGCCCTGAGAAAGCGTTTTACCGAAAAAGCGCCCTGATTTCGCCGCCGCACTGGGAACCTTGGGGACAAAATCAGGGCAATGCTGGAAAGTGTTGCCGTTTTATGCCTCCCGGTTATAGATGGCCGCCACTTCCCTGCGCCGCCGGAAGATAAACAGCCACGCAGCGGACAGCCCAATGGCGCTGAACAGCACAATCACCCCCCGCTCGGGCAGGACCTCCGCCAACGAACCCGCCAGCAGAGTGCCGCACAGGGAACCCACGGAGGTGAGCATCTGGAACGTGCCGTTGAACCGGGCCCGCTTGTTATCGGGGAGGTAGGACTGGGTGGCGGCGATACGGATATTATAGGAGGTCACTCCCAGCATCCCGTCCACAAAAAAGACCAGCGCCATGATGGGGATGGGCAGGAACAGCAGGGTACACTCTATGACGCCGATCAGAACATAGATGCTCATAGCGATGGCAAATTTATGACCGGTGGGCAGCTTCACTTTATAATGGACAACCCCGCCTACCACGCGGCCCGCCTCTGTGAAAGAGGACACGATGGTATACAGCGTCACCGCCGCCACCGGCCACATGGCAAACTGTTCGGCGTGGTTCCGGAAAAAGGGCAGGTAAAGTCCCGCGCCCCCGCCGCCGGCAAAGTTGGAGAACATGAAATACAGGGTAATGGCCAGCAGGCCCTTCTCCCCGGCGATGTAGTCCACCCCGTCCCGCAAATCCCGGTGGAAGCGCTTCAGCGTCCCCATGCCGTCCGCAGCCGGGGCGGCGTCCATGTGGGTCTCCACATGGCGGATGCAACGCTCAAAGCAGGCGCCAATGAAAAAGCATACCGCGTTGATGGCAAACAGGGGCTCCACGCCGCCCAGCAGGTCATAGGCCAGCGCCCCCAGAGGGTAGGCCATGAGCATGATGGATTGCAGCATTCCCGAGATGGAGTAGGCCTTGGACAAGTTGTTCCCCTCCACCAGGTTGGGGTACAGGCTGTCGTAGGCCACCATATACACGCTGTCAATGGCCCCCCGCACCAGGGAGAAGCACAGCAGCACCGGGAAGCTGAACCAACCACTCCTCAGCAGCAGGAACAGTCCGGCAAACAATCCGGCGGACAGGAAGTCCAGCCGGTAGATGACCCTTTTCCGGCTCATTCGGTCCAGGTATGGACCTGCCAGAATGGGGCACACCAGCATGGGGACCTGATAAGAGGCGTTGAACAGGGCGTAGAGGAACACCGAGCCGGTGTAGTCCAGCACCATGATGCTCATGGCAAAGCCGGACAGCACGCCGCCGATGAGGGATACGATGCTGCCCAGGGTGATGATGGTAAAGTCCCAGGTCCACAGTCCCAGGGCAAGTTTTTTGGTATTCATGTTTGATTTCCTTTCTCAATACGCGCCACACATAACAAAAGGGACCGAACCCCGAAGGGTCCGGCCCGCAAAAAAGCGCAGTGCATAACACAGCCGCCCGCCGCTTTATGGCAGGGGCTGGAGGTTCTCAGAAGCACATTCAGCTCAGTTGCGGGCCATTTTGCGTACAAAAACCAAGCCCGCCTACGGCGCGCTGTTTTTCCGCACACACAAATGAACCTAATTTCGCAAACTGTAAGAGCTGAAGTAAGACATAGCTTCCGCGTTCCCTCCTCTGTGAGAATGTAGATTTAGTATATCATACCCCGCTGTCCCCGTCAAGCCTCTTCCCTTTTTCTTTCAGATATGGTATACTTCCTCCAAATATGCTGGAAAGGGGGCGCTGTCTTGGAGCAGAAGGAAGGAACCGCCGCATTCCTCATCGTGGAGGGCATACTATACGCCCTGTTCCTGACCATGGACCTGACCGTCCACCGGGACCAGACCATCCCCATCAAATATCTCGGCATCCTGCTGTGCTTGGGCTTCGCCCTGCTGGCCTGCATCAGGTGGGACGGGGACAGACTGGTCCCCCTCGCCTTGGCCCTCACCGCCGGGGCGGACTGGTTCCTACTGGTGCGCCACAATTGCTATGCGGTGGGCGTCATCCTGTTCCTGTGCGTCCAAACAGTGTATCTCCTCCGCCTGCGCCGCACCGGAGCCCCTGCCGCCTGGCCCCTCCGGGCGGGGCTGGCCCTGGCAGCGGGTGCAGGGCTATACGCCCTGAACATGGCCTCCCCCCTGAACCTGCTGGCGGGGCTGTACTTCTCCCAGCTGCTGTCCAACACCGTCCTGGCCTGG
>CATJRT010000330.1 GCA_949742895.1 uncultured Eubacteriales bacterium
AATTGCGCTCTATTATTCTAACCGTCCTGTTGGATTAGTTCGGCGTGATGAAAAGCTGTACCCAGTAGGGGGCCGCATATCCCACGCCAATCTGGGTGCATTCGCTCAGGATATTGGCCCGGTGGCCAGGGGAGTTCATCCAGGTTGTCATTACCGATTCAGGAGTGGCCTGACCCATCGCAATATTTTCCGCGGCGATGTAATAGCCAATACCAAAGTCCTGAAGCATTTTGAAGGGAGAGCCGTAGGTGGGGCTGGTATGGTCAAAGTAGTTGTTGTCCACCATATCCTGTGCCTTCTTCTGGGCGGCTTGCTGTAGTTCCGTGCTCACCGTCAGAGGCGGAAGGCCCTCCTTGTCCCTCTCAATGTTTACCAACCGTACCACTTCCTCAATGTACTCCTCGCGGGATGGATTCTCCGGCTGAGTAGGATTCTCCGGGGTGGTCGGATTTTCCGGCTGAGTGGGATTTTCCGGGGTAGTCGGATTCTCTTGCTTAGGGGGATTCACAGGCTGCCCCGGGGTAGTGGGATTCACAAGGCTATTTTTTTCCGCGGTCAACTTGTCTATCACTTCCCCCATACGGCAATAGAGGACGGCGGCCTGGGCACGGGTCATGGAGCTGCTGCCGCCAAAATTACCGGAGGAATCTATGCCGGACATAATGCCATAATAATAGCAGGTAGCAATATCTTGCCGCCGATAGTGCGCAGACTTATCCAAATCGGGAATTTTGTCCTTGAAGGCAAGCAGCTCATCCATCGTAGGGGTGCTGCTCATATCGAAGGTGCTCAAGTTCTTGGCACGTATGATATTCGCAATCATCGCCGCCGCCTGTTCGCGGGAGCACTCCCCATTAGCCATCTCCTTCGTCATCGTCACCGGCATCAGCGAATCAAGGTACTCATCCTGAAACACATCCCCCATCAACCAATGCTTCATCGCCACGTCGTAGTTTTTCGCATACCACTCGCCAGTGGCGGTGGAGGCGGCTACCTCGTCCCCGAAGTAGGTCCTTGTCAGAATGACCATCCACTGCGCTACCGTCAGCTTGCCATTGGGGCTGAACACCCCGGGGGCAGTGCCGGTCATAATGCCATCGGCCGCGGCCTTCTCAATCTGCGCCGCCGCCCAGTGGGTACCCGGCACATCGGTGAACGCCCCCGCCGCGCTGGCCGGTACCGCCAGCCCCAGGCAGAGCAGCAGGGCCAGTGTCAATGCCGCTATTCTCTTTCCCATTGTCCTATCCTCTCCTTATCATCATGTAGTCCAGCGGCCCCAATGGGCGGGGGCGCTCCCCCGCCCTTGGTATCCGCCGGAAACATAAAAGGCGGTGCCGAGTATGAAAACCCAACACCGCTAAAAAGCGAACGCACGAAGACCCCCCGCTCTTGCCTTTTGGACAGGGAACGGGTATAATGGGTCCGTGGTGTAGTCATATGACTGCTGTGCTGAGTGGTGCCATCACTCGTACAGGGCTATGGGGTGGTTGCAACACCCCATAGCCTGCCCGCAATTCATGTTTCCACTTCCTATTTTAGCCGCTCTTACCAGAAAAATCAAGAACCAAGGCGCCAGAATCCGAGAAATAATTGGTCTGCCCTCTTGAAGTGCACTTTTCAAAATCTCCCTTCCCCACCCCCTGCCGGTCGTAGATCGGCAGGGGGGTTTCCCTTTACCCCTCCACCATGGGGACCATACAGTCCCCACAGAGGATGTGCACCCGCTTCGTGGCCCGGACGCTCTGCCCGCAGCAGGGACACGCCACCTTGCGGGTGCTGGACGTCCTTCCAGTGGCAGGAGCGGCCCCGCCCTGAGCTCCGGCCCCGCCTGTCCCCCGCATGGAGAGCTCACCCTGACGGTTCATCTGGATATCCTCCCAGCCTTGGGAGAGGATAAAGGCAATCAGATTGTCGGTGGGCTCCGTGATGCTCCACCCGATGCGCTTGTCGTAGCTGATTTGCAGGTCACGGGCCTGCGCGGCGTCCCGGAAGCGGCTGTTGTGGTACGTCCCGCCCCGGCTGGTGTCCTGCACGCCAGTTTGCAGGTGGAGCAGGTGGACCATTTCATGAAGGAGAGTAGCGGTAATGTGCTCAATGGACCTATCCAGCGTCCCCGCTCCGATGTTCAGCTCGTGTCGCGCGCCTCCGTCCGCTCTCTGCCACGCCTTTGCCACGGTGACATGTCCGTAGGCCCGGGGCGTGTTCTGGATGGTGATGATGGGCTCCTCGATGATGCCGTCGAAGTATCGCTCGTTCAGGGCCCGGAAAATCTTCTCCAAGTACCCGGCGGTCCGGCTGGTCTTTACGGTCTGCTTCATGGTGCGTACCTCCCAAAATCAAAGGTGTTTCGCCCTGCCGAAATCGGCGGCGGCGATTTCGGTTAGCCATCCCGCCCACGCAGACGGGCCGGGGTCAAGGGAGGAGCGCAGCGGACAGCAAAAAAAGTCTCCAGGCTTTTCGGAACCTGGAGACTTTTTTTGCGCCCCTTGACGCCGGACTGGCGGCGTGGTACTCGGGGTATCCACCATTCGCGGACAAAAGCCGTGCTCTTGTCCTCTATTCTGCAAGACAGGCTAAAAATATCAAAAGCAGATTCGACAAAATATGCGACAATTCTGCATATTTTTTCGTTCCTGCTGCACATGCCGGCCCCCGTTTCGCTGCTCCGCGCCAGGGCATTCCGCCCGTTCTGTTCGCATCTATACATTATAAAAAGGCATTTCTCTGCTGAGTTCTCCAAAAAAATATGAGCTTTCTGTAAATTGTGACAGGAACCACCTCTACTCGAAAGATTTCTACAGGAATGTCCAGGCGTTCTTTGATAATATTTCATCGTTTTGCATATTATGATACGTCCCATAAAAAAGGCGGCTTCGGGACGCCTCACGCCGGGTCAGAGCGGGCGTACGTTCTCTGACGGTCAACCTGACGAGCTGATACGTCAAGGGCACCAGCCAGGAGTGACAGGAAATCTCCGGCAGCACAAAATTCTTACATCACTAAGGAGGACAATTCCCAATGAAAATCGAAGGTTTCAAACGTTCCAATTTCACTACTAAGGATGGCGCGCCCATCCACGGCCTCAATCTCTATGTCTCCTACCCCGCCACCGGCGAGGAGGCGGAGGGCCTCATCTGTGAGCGGCTCTACATGACCGACGCCAAACTCGCCATGTGCGGCTACACGCCCAAGGTCGGGGACGAGGTGACCGTTTCCTACAACAAATTCGGCAAGCCCGCTTCCATTTTCCCGGTGAAGCGGTGAGACGGGGGGAGGCCCCCGCCAGGGGGCCTCCTACTTGATAATACAACAAATTGACATCACCCCTGCCGCCGGGGAAAGAGGATGTATCCATGAAAAACCCATCCACAGTCACCCACACCAACGCGCGGTTGAAGGTCTATCCCGGCAAGACCATCCAGCAGGTCGCCAGCGAGCCCATTTTCCCCATGACGCCGGGCGCAAGCACACGGCCCTATGACGTGGCTCCGCCCGGGCACGCTCTGAATCCTGCGCGGGCCATGATGGAGAGCCAGCGGCGGGCAAAGGCCCGCGTGATGGACATCGCCCTGTGCAACGCCTTCCCGTGGTTTTTCACCTGGACGCTGGACCCTAAGCTGGTAGACCGGTACTCCCCTGAGACGGTCTATCGCAAGGTCCGCTCCTTCCTGAGCAACGCTGTCCGGCGAAAGGGCTTCGCCTATGTGGCGGTCCCGGAGTACCACCAGAAGAAGGACGCGGCGGACAAGCCTGCTATCCATATCCACGGCCTCTGCCACCTCGGGCAAATCCCCATCGTTCGCGCGCTGAACAGGGGCGGACGGTCATTTACCGACAAGCACGGCAGACCCGTCTACCATATGTCCGCCTGGAAGTGGGGCTACTCCACCTGTGTGCCCATTGACCAGAACTACGAGCGGGCCGTGTACTATGTCGCCGGCTACATCACCATGGCAGACGCCAAAATCTTCGGGAAGTGGTACCTGGCTTCCCGCAACCTTGTCAAGCAGCCTGAGCTCATCCCCCTGGAGCCCGTCCCCTACGACGAGTTTCGGGACGAGGCGAAGCTGGCAAGGCACGAACAGTACGAGAGCAAAATCTATGGCGGCCTCCACATCGTGACGGAGGAACTTCC
>CATJRT010000331.1 GCA_949742895.1 uncultured Eubacteriales bacterium
CAGTTAATGCTGCCAAGGGAGGTGAGAGCGTGAACAAGACAGCACAGAAAAGGAAACTGAATATGTTTAGGTGCAAACGTCACTGTGCCCCGCTTCGTCTGATGAAGCGGGGCTTTTTCGTGCCCAGCCGGGGGCAGTTCCGGCACAAAACTGTAGAAAGGAAGGTTTGAAACCATGAGCATTTCGAAAGAATGGCTGGACTTCCTCCGGGAGCAGTACCCGGAAGGCAGCCGGATCAAGCTCCGGGAGATGGGGTCGGACGACCCGTGCCCCATCAAGCCGGGGGCCATGGGCACCCTGCAATGCATCGACGATCAGGGCACATTCCACGTAGCCTGGGATGACGGGCGCGGCCTGGGACTGGTAATCGGTCAGGACTCCTTCACTGTCCTGCCTCCGCCCCTCCAGACGCTGAAGCTCTATATGCCTCTGACCGCCGACCTCTATGAGCCAAATGAGTACGGCGACATGGATGATGAGCCGGTCATGATATATGGCGATGAGCTTCGGTCTTACGCGGATCAAATCGCCGCCGCGCTGAAGCGGGAGCGTATGCCCGAGGAGGAAGAACGGGGCATCATGCACTGGTATCGTGAGGGCGACGCCGTGGACGATAAGGTTCACTCCGCCGTATTCGAGCTGGAGGAGCGCAAGGGCAGGCTCTGGGGCGTGGCCGAGTGCAAGGTGCGGGGCCAGCTCACCGCCGAGGAACTGGATACGCTGAAAGAGTATATCGGTGGACAAGCCAGTGACGGCTGGGGCGAGGGCTTCGAACAGCATGAGATCAGCGTTGGCGATGGCGCACAGCTGTACGTCCACCTGTGGCAGTGGGACAACTGGAGCATCCAGACGGAGCAGGAGCGGTTCGGGCCCCAGCAGGAGCAGACCCAGCAGGGAGGGATGGAGTTTGCGTAAGATCCTCAAGGTCGCCCTGTTCAACGAGGAGCGCGCTTACACTGAGCTGACCCTCCCCGCTTCTCCCTATACCGCTCTGGACGCGCTGGAAAAGCTGCGACTGGATGAGGGAGCGCCTCACCATTGGGGGATCGTCGACAAACTCCAAATCGAGCGCTTGGCAAAATATCTGGATCAGGACGGCAGTTTCTTTGAACTGAACGCCCTGTGCCAGCGGCTGGCGGTGTTGAACGAGGAGGAGCTGGCTGTCGTGGAAGGGCTGGCCCGCATGGAGCATGACGGAAATGCCCAGCCCGTTCCCCTGCCCCGGCTCATCGACATGGCGTACAGCACGGACTGCTGCCATCTGGTGGAGGAAGCCGTGAATGACCACACCCTGGGCCGGTTTTGCGCCGCCAGCGGTTTCGTCCCCGAGGTGGATGACCTCTCGGATCAGACATTCGAACTGCTGGACTTCGCCAAGATCGGGCAAGAGTTCCGTCAGAATGAGGGCGGCGTCTTTACCAGCGGCGGCTATGTGCAGAAGCATGATGAACTTCGGCAAGTGTACGACACACTGGATCTGACGCCAAAGACACCGGACTATGCCATCCTGGTGGAAACCGCCAGCGGGTGCCAGATCAAGCTCCCCCTCCCGCTGGGCGAGGCCATGGCGGACGAACCCGTGCAGTGCGTGGACTGCGCCGCCCCCTCCCTTATTGGTCTGAGCGGAACTATCGGCACCTGGGATATGCTGGCCCACCGCCTGACATACCTGACGGTAGACGGTGAACTGACCAAGTACAAGGCGGTGCTGGATGCCGTTCGGTGCGATGAGCTGGGGCGGGCACTAACCCTGGCGGATAGACTGGATGAATACACCTTAGACCCGAAGGTGTGTGAACCCGAGGATGTGGCCATGGAACGGCTGGCCGCTGGCCTGTCCAGCGAGGATATGGAGCTTCTGCTCCCCCGCTTGAACCTCTACAGCTTCGGGAAGGATCTGCTGGAGCACAGCGGCGGTACGATCACCGGCTATGGGCTGATCCAGCCCAATGGCGGTGAGCAGGAACATCAGCCCGCGCAGGGCGGAATGGAGGGGCTGCAATGAGCGATTTTGACTACCTGCTTACCCTCCCCGGCGAGGAGCGGGAACGGCACTGGCTGCAAGAGCGGCTGGAAACGCTGAGCGTTCGGGAGAGCATCACCCTGGCCGCCGCCGCCCTGCGCAGCCCACCCGAGGACATGGAACAGGCCATCAACCAGCTTCAGTCCCTGGACAGCTACACAGTGCAGCTGAATGCGGGCAGCTACGCGGCGCTGGGCGAGGCCGAACTTCATCGCAAGACCACCCTGCCGGACAGCGCCATGCCGTTCGTAAATCTGACGGCGATGGGCCACCAGTATGAGATCGAGCACCCCGGCCTGTTTGTGGGGGACTGCTATGTGGAGTACCCGGAGAAGGATCCCCAGCCAGCCTACCAGCGCGGAGGGCCGCTGCCGGAGGACAATGGCTGGAACATCAAACTGAAGCTGTTCTCCCCCGCTATGCCGGAGGGGGTATGGCTGCGCCTGCCGGGGCATTTCAACGAGAATCTCGACTGTACAGTGGACGAAGTGGTGGCGCTCCGGGCACTGGGCATCCACGGCTTTGACGAATGCACCCTGACGGAAGCCCGATGCATCCTCCCTGAAATCGGGGATCTGACGCGGGAATATGACTGCGCGGGGGATCTGATCTACGACGGCATTGAACTGGGCTTCACCTTAAGCCAGAGAGGCCAGGGCATACCGCAATTTATGGAGCGGTTCACCGCAGCAATGGAACTGGAGAACTGCCACAGTCTGCGGCTGGCCTTGGATATTGCCAACAACCTGCGATGCTATGACTGGGTGCCCAGCGGGCGGGAAACTGATTTCGCGGTACAGCGTCTTCAGAAGGAGCACGTGTCTGATGACTTTATCCGTTCCGGCTTCATCGATCTGAAAGGCTACAGTGAGGAACTGCTGGAGCAGGAGGGTTTCCTGTTCGCATCGGGCGAGGTTGGATATATCCGCAGGAACAGCCAGGAATTTAACTACCTATTCAGTGATCCCACCCCGGAGCAGTCCGGGATGACAATGCAATAAAAACACAAGGGGCCATTTTCCCGATGGGGGACAGCGGCCCCTTCTTTTTTTGCGCCTCGTACCCTTTTTTCGGGAAAACAGCCCTGAAAAAGGAGGATATCATGAAAGAAGATCTGCTGCTCGAATACCTCAAAACCATGTGCCCCGGACGGGAGCGCATCCAAAAAAGCGCCCAGCTGGAGCGCACGCTCCGCATCAGCGGCAACGAGCTGCGTCGCCTGATCCACCGCCTGCGCAAGCGGGGCGTGCCCGTGGCCAGCAGCCGGGACGGCTATTTCTATGCCGTTACTGCGGGCGAGGTCTACTCCACCATCCGCCAGCTTAGGCAGATGGCCAGCGGCCTGGAAGCCGCCATCCGGGGGCTGGAGGACGCGCTGGACAAGTTCGGACCTTCCGGGGGTGAGGCTTCTGGCTGACCTGGCCTGCAAGCCCATCATCAATTGGGTGGGCGGAAAGGAAAAGCTGATGAACCCCATTTGCCTGGTCTTCCCGCCCAACATTATCCGCTACGCCGAGCACTTTGGCGGCAGCGCCGCCATCCTGCTGGGCAGGTCGAAAAAACGCGGCGTCTTGGAGGTGTTGAACGACTATGACAACAACCTGACCAACCTTTATGTCTGTGTCAAAAAGCGGGTCACGGCCCTGATCGATGAGCTGGGATATATGCCCCTGCAATCAGAGGCGGAGTTCCAGGTATACAAACGGTGCCTGGAGCGCGGGGAGCCTGTCCCGGATTTCACCCAGGACGAGCTGGTTCGGGTGGAGCGGTATTTCACCGGAGAGCAGGCCAGGGAGCTGGACGGTATCCTGGAGGGGCGGGCAGACTTGTACGATGTGAGGCGGGCCGCCGCTTTTTACATGGTCAACCACGCCAGCTTCAGCGGGACTATGAAGTCCTTCGGGATCAAGCTGCCTGCCCTCTCCCGAACGGTGAACGACCTTATGCTGGCCTCCAAACGGTTGGAGCGGGTGGTGATCTTGAACCGGGATTTCGGCGACTCCATCAAAGTAAACGATAAAGAAGGAACGCTGCACTACTGCGACCCGCCCTACTATGGGACAGAGGACAAATACCGCGTCCTCTTTCCCCCATCCAACCATGAACGTCTGCATGAGATCGCCCGACAGTGTAAAGGCCGCATCGTGATCTCTTATGTGGACTGCGACTACATCCGGGATCTGTATCAGGACTTCTTCATTTTAGCCTTTGAACGGCCTAACACCATGGCTCATGAGGAAGGGGCCAAATTTGGAGAAGTGATCATCACCAATTTTGACCCCCGGCCCATCATTGAGCTCAACGCCCCCCAGCTCTCCATGTTCCATGATCTGCCGGAGGGCCTTGAACTCGTCAACATTCCAAAAACAGAAAGGAAACTGCTGCAATGAAAAACCAGAAAGAACTCATCATCGACGCCGCCGCGGTGGAACTGAGCCACCTCGACCCTGGCAAGCCCGTCTGCGTCCACATCGGGGAAAACACCCTGGTGGCGGTGCCCAGCACCATGACCGCCATGGAGGCGGTCAACACCATCAACGTCCTGACCGGCATTGTAACGCCCCTGCTGGACGCCATCAAGGACGCCTGCGGCACCTGCGGGGAGCAACGGGACGAGGAGGGCGGCAACTGCCCCTTCCGGGATGACTGTGAGCCGGGACGCTGCCCCTTCGAGGGCGTGACTGGGCCGCAGGTGGAGCTGTCCGATGACGCCCGGAAGCTGATGGGCATCCCGCTGGACGCCAAGCTGGAGCTCCTCCCGGACAAGGGCGAAGGGCTGGTCTGCGCGGCGGACTACAAGCACGACCTCACCGACGTGCCGGAACAGATGCGGGCGCTGTTTGCCATGTCCGGGGTGTGCCCCGGCCAGCTGGACGAACTGCTGATGGCGGAGGCGGAGGTCTGGCATGGCTGATATCGTTTACCCCTTTTCCCGGCAGGAGGCCAAACGGGAAGGTGAGCTGGACAGGTGGACGCAGAGCCACCAGGCCAATGTCCGCTGCGCCCGGGACATCGAAAACCTCATCGCCGCCCACGCCCAGGGTGGCGGGCTGGAGCCGGCCTGCGCCAGGATCGCGCTGGACTGGTGGGGGTTCCACCGGGTTCAGTTCGTGCTGGCCAACACCCTCACTGTCACGGAGAACCTGGGCTTTGAGCCGGACAGCCTGCGATGGGCGCGGTCTGTATTCGTCCCGCCCGACCGGGACAACAAAGAGTTCCGTATCCAGGCGGACCGGGGCCTGCTGGCGGCGTTTGTCCAGCAGGCCCACGCCGGGTACCAGGCGCTGGGGATGTTCGGCGCGGAGCACTGCGAGGCGGGCGATTTGGACTACACCGGCAGAGTGCTCATCCTCCGCCCGGACAGGCTGAAGGAGGAGTGCTTGTCCCCCCAGAACCAGGTCTGGTACGGGGAAAGCGGG
>CATJRT010000332.1 GCA_949742895.1 uncultured Eubacteriales bacterium
CCATAGCCATGGAAGGTTCCTCCTATTCAAAAGTTTGGTTCAGAACGGCAGCTCGCCATCCTGATCATCCAGCTCCGCAAAGCCGGAGGGCGCGGCGTTGTAGCCGCTGTTGGGGGCACTGTAGGCGGGGGCGGAGCCGTAGGCAGGGGGAGCATCGTACCCCCCCGGCGCGCTGTCGCGCCTGGAGTCACCGAAGTACACATTGTCGGCGTAAACCTCGGCGCTGCGGCGCTTGTTCCCCTCCCGGTCGGTCCAGTCGCGGATCTGCAGGCGGCCCTCCACCACGGCCATGCGGCCTTTGGTGAAGTACTTGCAGACGAACTCCGCCGTCTGGCGCCAAGCCACAATGTCGATGAAATCCGTCTCCTTCTCGCCGTTCTGGCTCTTGAAATCCCGGTCTACGGCCAAGGAGAAGGAGGTTACAGAAATATTGCTCTTGGTGTAGCACAGCTCAGGGTCACGGGTCAAACGACCCATAATAACAATGTGGTTTAAGCTCATGTCTTGCTTGCCTCCCTGTATTCCAAATAAACGATGGTCTTGTTCCCCTCTTTGCGCTTGCTCTGGCGTACCTCATACCCGGAGCGATAGAGGGCAAGCGCCGCAGCCTCGCGATCCGACGGGGTGTTGATGTACAGCGGTTTCCAGTCGATCATGTCATCCTCCCTTGTGGTAGATCATATCCTCCCGGCTCCAATCTGGGTAAAAGCCCTTTAGGTAGGCCACCAAGTAGCAGTACAGGCTCTCCCTTTTGGTGCCTCTGCCAAGACACTCCAGCCCCGCTCCCTCGTCGTAGGCCCGGTGGCAGGCGGGGCATATGGTAACGATGTTCTCCTCAATCCCCATGCCCCCCTGCGAGCGACGGACTATATGTGCCACTGGTTCACCCGGACGTCCGCATAGAACACAGCGCCCTAAATCTCGACGGTAAACTGCCTCCTTCACTTCCGGAGGGATCATGGTCCTTTTAGTCTCTTTGTGCACGACCCCACTCCCTCTCTACCTGTGCGTCCAGTATCCTGATCTGGAGCTTATACCCATTGATGGCCTCTTTTGCCGCGTCATACAGCGTCTCCGCTACATCCCGCTCAAACCGCAGCTGGGCGATTGCAGGGGAACCCCGGCAGATATCCTGACAGATCGTAGCCGGGGTGCCCTTGTCCCGCTCCATCAGGAGATTTTTCGCCAGAGCAACACGGTAGTCGTGTTCCGCTTGAGCGTAGGCCCGGCCACGTTTGCCAAGCTCTCCTATGGCCGTATCCAGCAGCTTGGACTTCAGGCCGATTTCCTGTATCAGCTCATACCCCATCGCCGCTCTCCTTGTTCATGCAGGTCACACAGAGGGGACGGCGGAACTTCATCGTCGTATATTTGGCAATATCTGGAGCGCGCCAAATCTCTCCAGCCTGATTCTTGGCATCCTTGATGGTTCGACCGCACACCACACAGGTGACTGTCTTTACCGGTTTTTCATGTGGCTCTTCCGCCACATTGCTATACTTGGACCGGTCGGAATCCCAATACACATCTGCACCCATTCCAATCGCCTTACAGGCCACGCTGATGGCATCCGTTAGGGCCATCTTGAAGCACTCATCTGATGTGTATGGACCGTTCCTTTCGTTGGCCACAAAAGAGGCGCCACCGGTGCCGGGGACCGCTTCCGACCACTCCCCATCCACCTTGTAGTAGAGGTCGATGTCCACAAAGGCCGCCACCTCCCCATTGGCGCCTGCCTCCAGCCGCTTCTCCAGAAGCACATATTTCCATCCGATGCCGCAGGGTCCAAACTGCTCCGTCAAAGACTTGATCCGCCACATGGGGTTGATATCTGTTTTGCCCCTCAGGCGACCAGCGGAAATAGGCTTTTTTGCGTTGTCAGGCACAGACCGGACTGCGTTGTAGATCGCCATGTTTTCCATGTTTAATTCCCCTTTCCGGCTTTGTACTCCGCCAAAGAAACATCACTGTACACCATGTCAAGGATATACCTGCAATCCTTGTAGGTGATATCAGGGCAGGCCCTTGACAGAATAATCATGATCTCACTGGCCGCTTTCGAAAAAAGTGCCAAACGGATAGGATCAACAATATTTTTTTGCTCGTTCATGTCTGCTCCTCCTCAAATTGATCAATGGGGCAAAAGCCCTCAATAGAATCCCTTGGGGCAATAATCTGCCTCCCAAGTGGATCCAAACGGCAGAAGTAGCGGTTTGAACCCTGCTCGTACCGGCAAAACCGGCAATTGATGCAAGCCACAAAGTTGGAAAAGTAAATTTTCACATTGGCGTATCCAGTGATGTAGTGCGTCACAGACCGGTTGATTTTCATAGCTTTTCCTCCGCCCAAACCTTGCACCTCATGCCAAGAGCCACCCCAGCCTCCTCCACGGTGCAGCCGCACTCTCGAAGGTAACGAAATACACAGGCATCGGTCATGCAGACGGGGCCCAGCTCCGTATCAAAGCAGTCGTCCCCGTGGAAGAGCTGCGCCCCGCAGATGGCGCAATAGCAGTCCGCAGAACGGCCCGCATAGCTGATACTGTTCATGCCATATCCTCATATGCAACCACAAGCTCACCATGATCCAGTTTGTACCATGTATCAGGTTTGATGGCTTCTCCATCGATAACAACCGCTTTCCACTCTTCAATATCATAGTTGTAACCGTTCTCCTCCGCAATAAC
>CATJRT010000333.1 GCA_949742895.1 uncultured Eubacteriales bacterium
CCGTCCCGGTAGATCACCGCGTCGAAATACTCGCTGGCGTACTGGGTGGCGCAGGAGCCCAGGCCGTTCAGACCCAGGGAATACTCATAGTTGTCCCCGCCGTCCTCCTTGTACTTGCCACCGGCGTACAGCTCACAGAACACCAGCTCCCAGTTGAACCGGCCCTCTGCCTCGTTCCAGTCCACTGGACAGCCCCGGCCGAAGTCCTCCACCTCGATGGACCTGTCCTCGTGCCGGGTAACGATGATGAGGTCGCCGTGGCCCTCCCGGGCCTCGTCGATAGCGTTGGATAATATTTCAAATACCGCGTGTTCGCAGCCCTCCAGCCCGTCCGAACCGAAGATGACACCGGGGCGCTTGCGCACCCGGTCCGCCCCCTTCAGGGAGGAAATGGACTGGTTGCCGTACTCCAGCTTTTGCGTCGCTTTTGCCATGTCTGCACCGCCTGTAAGTCGAATTTGTTGGAATCAACCCGGGCGGAAAATACCCAAAATGGGTATACCACCACTGATACAGTATACACCAAAGGCTCTGAGGCAGTCAAGGATACTGGAGGAAATATGGCCATGCCGGTATAGAAATTGGAATATTTGCCCAGACTGTACATAACTTGACAGCAGGAAGGATGGTGAGACCATGGCAGAAGCATTGAGGACCCGACGCGGCCGGGCGGCCGGCCCCGCCGATGAGGAGCTCCAGGCCCTGATGGAGGGGATGGCCCAGACCCGCAGCCAGCTCAGCTGCGCCTACGCCCAGTTCAATACCTACACCGACCCGGACCTGGTGGACGCCTGCGTGTATGAGATCAACGCCTTGCAAAGCCGCTATTCCTACTATGTCCGGCAGGTGAAGCGGCTGGACGCCGCCCGGGAGAACGCCGGATGAGCGGGTGGATCTGGTGGGTGGCGGCGGGAGCGGCGGTGCTGGCACTGGCGCTGTGCCGCCGCCCCTTGGGCGCACTGTGCCGGGTGGCCGCCCGGTCGGGGCTGGGACTGGTGTTTTTGTGGCTGTTCCAAGGGGTGGGCAGCTTTCTGGGCATCCACTTGGGGGTCAACCTGCTCAACGGCCTGGTCCTGGGGCTGCTGGGTGTCCCCGGCTTTGCCCTGCTACTCATGACCCAGTGGATCGGACATTAACCCGCACACATGGGAAAATCCGGGAATTTCTTCCTGTCAGCAGGCCGTTCTGTGAAAAGCCTACATAAAAAACGCAAAAATTTTAACATTCTCTTCATAGAAAAAATCTTTTTTCCAGTTGGATTCCCCGCAAGGCTGTGGTATGATATCTGTGACGGCAAATACGCCCCGTTCTGTTCTCCTTGAGCAAACGGAGCCAAAGATATCATACACAGGCCGTTCGGGAGGATCAGTATGGCCAGACGGGAAAATCGCTATGGTTATCGGGAATACCGGGGACGCAGCGGCGGCAGCACCGTACTGAAGTTCATCATCGCTGTGCTGGCAGTCGTACTCATCGCGGGCGTGCTGTTCATGTTGTTCCTGGGAGAATATTTAGAGTATACGGACGACGGCGTACAGCTCCACCTGCCTTGGATGAACGGGCAGGTGTCGGCCCCACCGGAGCCGTCCGACCCTCTGATTATCGAAAGCGAGCCTGTGGAGGTGACGGTGGAGCCCGCTCCCTCTGCGGAGCCCTCTGCTGAACCGACGCCGGCGTCGGAGCCTATCGCTGCGGTGACGGTCACCGTCAAGCAGCTCCGAGACGGTACCGCCGCCAATGCGGTGACCTCCGCCGGGGGAAACGCCCTGGTGGTGGAGATGAAAACCGCCAACGGCAAGCTGAACTGGCAATCCCAGTCGGACCTGGCGGCACAGCTCCGGGTGGACGCCGCCGACAACGCCGCAGCTCAGGCCGTGTGGAACCTGGCCCAGGAGGATGAGCTGTACCTCATTGCCCGCATACCCTGCTTCCGGGACCCGATGCTGGCCAAGGCAAAGATCGGCACGCTGATGACCAAGGGGGGCAACATCTGGTACGACGGACGGGGGGTGTGCTGGTCCAGCCCCGCCTGCGCCGATACTGTGGATTACCTGTCCGCCCTGTGCCTGGAGCTGGCGGACATGGGGTTTGACGAGATTTTGCTGGACTACTCCGGCTACCCCAACTTTGGCGAGGTCCACGTCCTGGCTACCAATGACAACCGGCCCGAGAACCTTTCCGCCCCGGTGAGCGCCTTCTATGAGCGTCTGTCCGGGGAGCTGGACCGGCGGAATGTACGGCTGTCCGTGTTCACCGACGAGACGCTGCTGCCCGGCGAAGAGGTGCGCAGCGGCATTACTGCGGCGGCACTGGCCCCCTACGCGGACCGGGTATGGCTGGACGCAGGGGTAGACGCAGCCCATTACGCGGACCTTCTCACCGCCGCCGGAATGGAGGACGCCGCCGGACGGCTGGTGGTCCCCGCCGGAAACCAGGGCGAAAACGGAAGCTGGTATCAATAAGTTAAAAGAGGCCGCCGGCAAAGCCGGCGGCCCTTCAACATCCACATCCACGAATTTACGAAAGGAGCCATACATGACACAGGAGCTTCGCGTACGCAAGCAGGTGCCGGAATACGACGGCCCCCTGCGCAGCCACATGATTAAAATTCCCACCTGCATCTCCGAATGCTCCGGCATCCGGGTGTTCGGGCGGCGAATCAAGTCCCTGGCCTTCACCACCGACGTGGCGGTGATCCGCAATATCAACGCGGACGCCATCATCGCGGTCTATCCCTTCACCCCTCAACCCGCCATCCACCGCGCGGTGATGCAGGCAGCGGATATGCCGGTATTCGCAGGGGTGGGCGGCGGCGTCACCCGTGGGATGCGGGTGGTCAACCTGGCCAACGACGCCGAGCACGAGGGCGCCTTTGGCGTAGTGGTTAACGCCCCCACCAGCAACGATGTGGTGCGGATGCTCAAGCAGGTGCTGGACATTCCGGTGGTGGTTACTGTGGTGTCCGGCCATACCGACGTGGCCGCACGGCTGGAGGCCGGGGCGGATATCCTGAACATCTCCGGCGCACAGCACACCCCGGAAATCGTGTGCGCAGTTCGGGAGCGGTTCCCCGACGTGCCCATCATCGCCACCGGCGGACCCACCGACGCCACCATCCGGGCCACCATCCGGGCGGGGGCCAACGCCATTACATATACGCCTCCCACCAGCGGGGAGCTGTTCGCCATATCCATGGCACGTTACCGGCAGGAGCTGGACGGCGAAGCTGCGCCGGAACAGGCATAAAAACACGGTCGTCCTCCAGAGAACCGGGGGACGGCCGCTTCTTGTCCTTTGATATCAGCTTCGCTTAAACCGCAACAGCCAACCTTTGCGGGGCGGCGATTCAGGCCGGTCGGGCAGCTCCAGGATGTACTTTCCAGAGACGTTGACGATGGTCGTCTCCCCATACTGGCGGGTTCTGGGCCGTGTGGGAACATATTGCAGGTGGACGTGGCCATGGCAATGATACAGAGGGTGGAAGCTGTCCAGCAGCTCCCGGAAGCACTGAAATCCCATATGGCACAGATCGTCCATGTCCCCCAGCCCCCGTGCGGGGGTGTGTGTAACCAGCAGGTCCACGCCAGCCCGCAACTTCCGCCGCAGCCGGAAAATGCGCCGGCGCATTTCCAGCTCGGTGTACTGGCAGCTTCCCCGGTTGTAGCGCATACTGCCTCCCAGCCCCAGAATACGGTAGCCCCGGAACTCGATCACCTCGCCGTCGATGCAGTCGCACCCCTCCGGGGGCTGCTTTTCATATATCCCATCATGATTGCCCTGAACGTAGAACAGCGGCACCGAGGCCATAGTGACAAGAAAGCTGAGATACTCCGGGGACAGGTCTCCGCATGAGATGATGGCGTCCAACCCGTCCAGCCTGCCGGGGGCATAGTAATCCCACAAGGCCGGATCCTTTTCGTCTGCAATAACCAGCAGCTTCACACACTCGCCTCCTCGGGCGGTATCTCCTTCCGGTTCAGCCCCAGCCGCCGCACCGTGTCCCGCGCCACGGGCAGTATCTCGTCATAGGCCGGGATGCGGCCGTCCACCCGGTCGCACAGCCAGTCCATTTTCAAAATTTCCTCCATGGTCAGGTCCCGCTCACCGTCGTTCTTCACCGTGCCGTCCTGGGCGCGGATGAAACGGCGGAAGGGATGGAGCGTCCCCGTGCTTATGCCCTGCCGGAGTATCTGGGCCAGCGTCCTGGCCCCCTCGGGCAGGTCGGGGCTGAGCTTCAAGTCCACCACGCCGCTCTTCATCCCCCACCAGTAGTTCACCGCCCGGTCGCTGTCCTCAGCCAGCGGGATGCGCCGGGGGTCCTGAAGCACCTCCCGGACAATGCGCACATAAAACTCGCCCCAGTACCAGCTGGGGGAGGCAAGCTGCTCCAGCGCACCGTCCGGGCCGAACCGGGCCAGGCCCTTCGCCACCCCCGGCTGCTCCGCAATGTGGTCCCGGTCACTCACCAGCTCGATGCCTTCTTGGCGGAACTCCTCGATCCGGTCCCCCGGCAGGCAGTGCCAGCGCAGGTCGATCCGGGCGTCCGGATTTGTGAGGGACGCGCCCAGGGCAAAGGCGTTGATGCTGGCCGGCACGCCTAAAATGGGATAGCTACCCACATAGCCGATGCGCCCGGTCTTGCTCATGGCCCCGGCGATGGCCCCGGTGACGAACTTACCCTCATACACCCGGCAGTAATACGCCTTTACGTTCACATAAGGCTGATCAATGGAGCAGTTCATGAACCGCACCCGGGGATACTTCACCGCCACCCGCAGCGTAGCGTCCATCAGGGCCACCGCCGTGGTAAAGATCAGCTCCGCGCCGTCCTCCACCGCCTCCTGAATCACCGCCTCTGCCCCCTGGACGCTCACGCCATAGTAGCTCTGTACGGACACGCTGTCCCCCAGGGTTTTCTCCAAATAAGCCCGCCCTGCGTCGTGGGCGGCGGTCCAGGCGCTTTCCTCCGGCGTTTTATGAAACAGGAACGCCACCCGCAGCCGTTTCCGGGTCAGGGAGGACAACAGTCCTCCGCCCATCCGCTTCTCCTCCCCCACCGGGGCACAGCTCATGAAAATCGGCTCGTCCGCCGTGTGGACGCACAGCTCCTTCCAGATGGCGCTCAGGGACTGGCGGTACTCCCCCGCCTCCATGGTAAGGAAGTCCGCCGCAGGGTAGAAACACAGCCACCGCAGCAGCACATCCCCGGTGGTCAGGCCCAGGCCCCCACCGCCCAAGCGGTAGAAGCAGGTCCGGAAGGCAAAATAATGTCCCTTGAACTTGCGCTGGAATTCCTCTGGCCAGTCCTCATCCTGCCGGAAGCCAAACGCCGCCTGGAGCCGGGCGTACCCCCCCAGTTCGCTGAAGTGCAGGCCCCAGCATTTGGTGTGCCGGTAGAACTCCAGGAATTCCCGGTATATCTGCACCGTTATATTGTCGTCCGAGCCCTCCGGCATCAGCCGGACCACCTCTGCCCGGATGGTGGCCGACCCCATAGTCTTGAGCACGCTCACCCGCTTGTTGCCCTCGGTGACGTAAAACCGGCCCAGGTATTCGTAACATTTGATGGGGTCGTGGATACCCTCGTCCAACTGGGCGGCGCACAGGTTAATCCACTTCAGCGCAAATTCCGTGTCTGTGCCCAGCAGCGGGTAGAAACTGGGGGAAAAGCTGTTGCACCGCTGATCCTCCGTAGAGCCCACCACCAGATAGATGGGAATCTCCATCGTTCCCAGCGACACTTGGGACAGCTTGCCCGTCTCCTGCTTGGACAGAGCCTGAATATACGGATACCACCCCCGATGGACGCAGTTTTTGTATTCCCGCTGGCCCTGCTTCAGTGCGGTCTGATACTGTTGAAGTGCCTCCGAATTGGCCATGGCTGCTCCTTCCTTTCCCGCCCGCAGGCGTTGCCGCACCATTGTACCAGATAGCGGCGGAAAGTTCCACTGTTTCATGGCGATTTCTGTTGGGCGAATTAACAAAAATAAAGCCGGCTGCAAAAGCAGCCGGCTTTGATGCTTCTCTTCAGCTCCGGGGCCGGTCGGGGCTGACGTAGGTCTTGGCCTGCTCCTGGCCGCGCAGCACCCGCAGCCCGCCCAAGGCCAGGGACTTCATCTCGTCCTCCCCGGCATACACCACCACAGGGGCGATGAATTCCACCCGCCGGGCCACCTCACCGGTGAAGTACTTGGAGTAGGCGATGCCGCCGGTGAGCAGGATGGCGTCCACCCTGCCGCATACGCCGGGGGCCACCTTGGCGATGTTTTTAGCCACGTTGAGGGCCATGGCGTCGTAGACCAGCTTGGCGTGCCCATCGCCATCCTCGATCATCTTCTCCACCGCGCGGCTGTCGGTGGTGCCCAGATGGGCCATGAGGCCGCCCCGGCTCTTCACCTGCTTCATCATGTCCTTCTGGGTCATTCCAGGCTGGAAGCAGGCGGCGATCACGTCGAACATAGGCAGACCGCCCGCCCGCTCGGGGGAGAACGGCCCCTCCTCGTCGTTGATGAAGTCCTCAATGCGGCCGTTGTGGTGGAGGTTCACCGAGATACCGCCGCCCAAGTGGGCCACAATGACGGTGACGTCCTTGTAGTCCTTACCCTGCTCCCGGGCGTACCGCATGGCGGCGGCGCGGGTGTTCAGGTTGTGGCCCATGCCCTTGCGCTGCATGGAGGGCAGGCCGGTGATCTTGTTGACGGGCAGCAGCTCCTCCACCGTCACGCCGTCGTAGATGTAAGCGGGTATGCCCAGCTCGTCGCTGATGGCCCTGGCGATCATGGCCCCCACGTTGGAGGCGTGCTCATTGCGGGGCTTGTTCCGGAGCTGCCACACCATGTCGTCGTTGACGGCGTAGGCCCCGGCCTCGATGGCGGTGAGCAGTCCGCCCCGGGACACGACGGCGCTGAGGGACTCCAGCGCGACGTTATGCCGCTTCAGGCAATCCAACACCAGCTTGTGGCGAAAGTCGTACTGGTCCGCCACCCGGTCGTAGGGGGCCAGCTCCTCGGGGGAATGGGTGATGGATTCGGTGAACAGCGGCTCCTCGCCCTCAAACACGGACAGCTTGGTGGAGGTAGAACCGGGATTCAGGATCAACAGGCGTTCCATAGGTAACTCCTCCTTATCTCTTCTGCGCCGCCACCGCGCTGATGACGATGGACAGGTACTTCTCCTCGGGGCTGGAGCCCCGGCTGGTCATGACGATGGGGCACTTGGCGCCCACGATGAAGCCGGCCATCTTGGCTCCGCAGGTGCAGGCCAGCATCTTGCCCATGATGTTGCCGGCGTGGATGTTGGGGGCGATGAACACGTCGCAGTCCCCGGCACAGGGGCCGGTAAAGCCCTTGAAATCGGCGATCTCCCTGGACACAGCGCAGTCGTAGGAGATGGGACCGTCCACCACGCAGCCGGGGATCTCGCCATTCAGGTTCATCTGCTTGAGCTGGTCGGCCTCCACCGTCTCGGGCATCTTGGGGTTAAGCTTCTCCACGCAGGCCAGCACGCCCACCTTGGGCTGGTCGTAGCCCATGGCCCGCAGGGTGTCCACAGTGTTCATGATGATATCTTTCTTCTGCTCCAGGGTGGGGTAGGTCACCATGCCGCCGTCCACAGGCACCATCAGCTTATGGTAGCCGGGAACCTGGAACATGGTGAAGTGGCTCATGGTGCGGCCCTGGCCCAGGCCGCACTCCTTGTTGACCACAGCCTTGAGCAGCACAGAGGTGTCCAGCTTGCCCTTCATCAGGAAGTCGGCCTTGCCCTCCACCACCAGGGAGACGGCCTTCCGGGCGGACTCGGCCAGGTCAGGCACGTCGTAGATGTCCTCCTCGGGGACGGTGGCACCAAACTCGGCCAGGGCGGCGTCGATAGCGGCTCTGTCACCCACCAGCACAGGGATAGCGATGCCCTCCTCCCGGACCTTCAGGACGGCCTCGATGGTGTGTGGGTCGCCGGCGGCGGCGACGGCCATGCGGGCTGTGCTGGGGTGGCTCTTGGCAGCGGCGATGAGCTCGTCAAAGGTTTTGTAGACCATGGGGTTTGATCTCCTTTCATATTGCCCGCAAGACAGTGGTGCGCGGGCAGCAAGATTATATATCTTGCAAGATTTATATCATTAGAATACCACACTTTCTCCAAAAGTCAAGGCCGCATCACCCTGTGATTTTTCACAAAAGCGCCACATCTCATCCGTCAAAATCGACGAAACAGAAGCGTTGAGCAGGCGGCTACGAGGGAGCTTGCAGCGGAGCGAGGATGAAAAACCAGGATTTGCTTTGCAAATCCGTTTTTCACCCGAGTCGCAGCGAAAGCGACCGAGCGTCCAGCCGCCGGCGAAGCGTGACAACGCAGAAGCGCTGAGCAGGTGGCTGTGTAACACGACAGCGCCAGCCGCCGCGAACCTACCGGCATCCCCCTTGCATTTCCCTCCCAGGCCTGCTATAATATCATATATTGCAAGAAATAAGATGCGAGGTATCTTTCATTATGGCCGCAATCAAAAAACGCTCCCTGGTAGACCAGGTCTACGAGCGCCTGCGCTACGATATCATCACCCTGCGCCTTCCCCTGGGCAGCCGGGTCAACGTCAATGAGCTTCAGGATACCCTTGGGGTGAGCTGTACCCCCATTCGGGAGGCCCTCAACCGGCTCCAGCAGGAGGGGCTCATCGAATACGAAAATAACGTGGGGGCCCGAGTCATCGCCCTCACCGCCAAGGACGTGGAAGAGATCCAGCACCTGGCCACCACTCTGCACTGCGCGGCAGTGCGGCTGGCCATGGAGCGGGGGGAGCACGCTATCATGGCAGGCCAGATCGGCCGGCGCATCCAAGAGTTCCAGGAGGCACAGGCCGTCTCCGCCCAGGTATCCGCTGTCCATCATCTCATCGAGGTGTTCTACGTCCACTGCGGCAACAGCCGGCTGGACCGTTCCATGCTGGCTATCCAAGGCCAACAGCTCCTGTTGCGCTACCTCTACGCCGCCCACGGGGTGGACCGGGAGCGGGACGCGGAGGATTTCGTACGCATCCGCCGGGGGGTAGATGCGGGAGACACAGAAGCGGTGTGCACCGCCGTCACGGAGAACGCCGCCCGGATTCAGCAGACCGTGGCCACCGCGCTGGATGCAAAATAGGGAAAAGACCGTCCCGGCAGTGCCGGGACGGTCCTTTTTGTTTACGGTTCATCTGTCCGCCCCAAGAGATAGTCTGCGGACACATGATAATAATCAGCCAGTGCCAGCAGCGCCGGGGCACTGGGGTCACGTTCCGAATTTTCGTAACGCTGGTAGGTCCGCTCCGTCATATGCGTACTGGCAGCGACCTCTCTGCGGCTCAGTTTCCGTTCGCTTCTCAGTTTCAAAAGGCGTTCCGCCAAAATATCCATAAATACCGTTCTCCTCTTGACAAGACCGTTCGTTCCGATTATAATGCAATTAAGACCGATTGTTCAAGAACAAACGGGCGAAACTTTTATGTCAGACACAATGGAAGCCCTTTATGCTTATGCGCAGAAGCATCTGTTCCCGGTCTATCTATGCCAAGATGACATCTATGAGGCCAGCGGCCTCTGCGCCCAGCGGCAGGCCGAGCTGGTCCGCACCGCGCTGGCGCAAAGGATATAAGCTCTATCCCTCGTCGTCCAATTTCAGCACCGCCATGAAAGCCTCCGTGGGCATCTGCACCGTGCCCAGGGAGCGCATCTTCTTTTTGCCCTCCTTCTGCTTCTCCAGCAGCTTCTTTTTCCGGGTGATGTCGCCGCCGTAGCACTTGGCCAGCACGTCCTTGCGCAGCGCCTTGAGG
>CATJRT010000334.1 GCA_949742895.1 uncultured Eubacteriales bacterium
GCAGTGGACACTTTACAAAGGCAAGCATCTGCTGTGCTTCGTGGACAACCACGACGTGACCCGGGCTGCCTCCATTCTCACCGAACCGAGGCACCTGCCCCTGCTCTACGGCCTGCTGTTCGGTATGCCCGGCATCCCCTGCCTGTACTACGGTAGCGAGTGGGGCGCACAAGGTGAAAAGAGCCAGGGGGACGACGCCCTGCGGCCCAGCTTCGACGCGCCGGAGTGGAGCGGGCTCACCGACACCATCGCCGCCATGGCAAAGGCCCACCGGGAGAGCGAAGCCCTGTGCTGGGGTGATTTCAAGGATGTAGTGCTTACCAACAAGCAGGCAATTTTCCAGCGTCGCAGCGAGCACGAGCGGGTGCTGGTGGCGGTGAACGCCGACAGTCAGCCCTATTGGGCCCACTTTGACGCCGGGTGCGGCCGTGCGGTGGATTTGCTCACTGGAGAGGAGCACGACTTCGGCGGCGGCAGCGAGTTGCCCCCCTACAGCGTATTTTTCTGGAAATGCGAAGCGTGAGCGCAGCCCCACAGGGGCGGATGGACCAGAGCGAGGGGCGGTGCTTGCCGGTGGCAAGCGTTCACCGCCGACCAGGCCAAAGGCGAGACTCAAGAGCCCAGCCGTCGCACGGCAGGGCAGGTTTTGCCCAAGTCGGCGGGAAGCCATCCCGTTATGGGTCCAACGCGGGGTGTAACAGCACTGACAGTAAAAGGCCCGGGAGCCAAGCTCCCGGGCCTTTCTCTATTCACCGTCAGGGTGACACATTCCTTTAGAGGGGCAATCAGAGCAGCCACAGCCGCAGCCCTTGCCCGCTTTCTTCCGCCGGTGCAGGTTTACCAGGATCCCGGCGACCGCAGCGGCCAGCACGGCCACGACCACGATGTTGCCCCAGTTTTCATTGAAAAATTGCACCATAACGTTTACACCTTCCCCGCCGCAACACTGCGGATGCCCGCGCCCTCAGACACCCTGGATGCGGGCCTGAACAGCAGGTACAACAGTCCGGCCAACAGCAGCACAGCCACTACCGTGAACACATTAAAGGATACCATACCTGTCAATACCCCGCCCAACTGATAGACGATCAGAGCAATCACATAGGCAAATCCGCACATATAGCCGATAGCAGCCCAGGTCCACTTACCGTTGTTCATCTCCCGCTTGATGGCGCCCATGGCGGCGAAGCAGGGGGCGCACAGCAGGTTGAAGATCATGAAGGAGTAGGCGGACAGAGCGGTGAAGGCCCCGGCGATGTTGGCCGCAAAGCTCCCGCCCGGATAGAGGACACGGAAGGTGGACACTACGTTCTCCTTGGCGATGAGGCCGGTGACCGTACCCACGGTAGCCTGCCATGTACCGAAGCCCAGGGGGGTGAAGATCCAGGCCACCAGATTGCCGATGGAGGCAAGGATGGATGCATCGCTGTCCTCCACCATCCCAAAGCCGTCAGGCCCGAAGCCAAAGCCCTGGAGGAACCACAGCACAATGGTGGACAGCAGGATGACGGTGCCAGCCCGCTTGATGAAGGACCAGCCCCGCTCCCACATGGCCCGCAGGACGTTGACCGCAGAGGGCGCATGGTAGGCAGGCAGTTCCATAACGAAGGGAGCTGGATCCCCGGCAAAGCCCCTGGTTTTTTTCAGGATGATGCCGGACACCACCACGGCGGCGATGCCGATGAAATAGGCGGAGGTAGCCACCAGGGTCTTGTTGCCGCCGAACAGCGCTCCGGCGAACATGGCGATGATGGGCATTTTCGCCCCGCAGGGGATGAAGCAGGTGGTCATAATGGTCATTTTCCGGTCCCGGTCCTGCTCGATGGTGCGGGAGGCCATGACGCCGGGCACTCCGCAGCCGGTGGCCACCAGCATAGGGATAAAGGACTTGCCGCTCAGGCCAAAGCGGCGGAAAATGCGGTCCATGATGAAGGCGATACGGGCCATGTAGCCTATATCCTCCAGAATGGCCAGCAGAAGAAACAGCACCAGCATCTGGGGCACGAAGCCCAGCACAGCACCCACGCCGCCCACGATGCCGTCCAGCACCAGGGACATGACCACCTCATTGCAGTTGATAGCGGTCAGCGCGTTTTCGATCAGCACGGTGATGCCGGGCACCCACACGCCGTACCCGGCGGGGTCGGGCTCCTCCACGGCAAGGGCCTCGTTGTAGGCCTCCTCATTGACCTCCACCACGTCGGTGGTGCCCTCGTCGTCGTCATAGAGGTACGCCTCGGTCTCCCCGGCCTCATAGGCCTCTATGATAGCAGACGCCTCCTCGAACGCGCTGGAGTCCTCTTCCCAGACATCGTTGTCGGCAGTAAAGGGGACAAACCAGCCATCGCCAAACAGGCCGTCGTTGGCCCAGTCGGTGAGAGCGGTGCCGATGGAGACGGTCCAGCCGCCCATGGACAGGGCATAGACCAGGAACATGACACACACAAAGATGGGCAGGGCCAGGATTCGGTTGGTGACAATTTGGTCGATTTTGTCGGAGATGGTTATGGAGTTTTTGGCCACCTTCTTTGCCACCGCCTTATGTACCACGTCGCTGATATAGGCGTACCGTTGGTTGGTGATGATGGACTCCGCATCGTCGTCCAGCTCCTTTTCGCAATCGGCGATGTGTTCCTCCAGGTGGGCCTTCAAACCTGGGTCGAAGTTCAGCTCTTCCATGACCTTTTCGTCCCGCTCGAACAGCTTAATGGCATACCAGCGCAGATAGCTGCCGTCCACCTTATCCTGAATCGACTCCTCAATGTGGGCAATGGCGTGCTCCACGCTGCCGGTAAATACATGGGGCAGCTCCCCTGCCCGCTTCTTCTGTGCCAATGCCATAGCCTTTTCCGCCGCCGCCATGCCGCCCTCGTTTTTCAGGGCGGACATCTCCACCACCTCGCAGCCCAGCGCTTTGCCCAGCTTATTGAGGTCAATCCTGTCGCCGTTTTTGCGCACCAGGTCGATCATGTTCACCGCCACCACCACCGGCAGTCCCAGCTCGATGAGTTGAGTGGTGAGATACAGGTTGCGCTCGATGTTGGTGCCGTCCACGATGTTCAGGATTGCGTCGGGCTTGCCGCCCACCAGGTAATCCCGGGCCACCACTTCCTCCAGTGTATAGGGGGACAGGGAGTAGATGCCGGGCAGGTCCTGTATAACCACATCCTTGTGGCCCTTCAGCCTGCCCTCCTTTTTTTCTACCGTTACACCGGGCCAGTTGCCCACGTATTGGCTGGAGCCAGTCAGGGCGTTGAACAGCGTGGTCTTGCCGCAGTTCGGGTTGCCCGCCAGCGCGATTTTGATATCCATGGTTTGATGCTCCTCTCTCCGGTATTAGTCTACGCTAACCAATGGTCAAAAAAATTTACGCAAGGGACCTATGTTGTCATGCTCGCTTTGGGCGTATAGCCGGGTCGCTTTTGCTCTAACTCGGGGCGCAACCATCCTGAATTTGCGCCCCTCGCTCCGTTCCAAGCTCCCCCTATGCGCCTAAACTTCACACTTCGATCATTTCGGCGTCCGCTTTCCTCACAGAAAGCTCATAGCCCCGCACGTTCAGCTCCATGGGGTCCCCCAGGGGCGCCACCTTGCGCACATAGATTTCCACGCCCTTGGTGATGCCCATGTCCATGATGCGGCGCTTCACCGCGCCCTCTCCGTGAAGCCGTGCCACGGTGACGGTCTCCCCTACCCTGGCCTCCTTCAATGTCTTCATTACTCTTCTCCTCCTTCACATCATATCAATATCCGCGTGGTCATTCCCCTGTCCAGGGCCACCCGGCTGTCCTTCACCTGCACGATAAGGCTGCCCGCCATCTCGCTGACCACCTTCACCGTCTCCCCCACCACGAAGCCCAGCTCCGCCAGGTGCTGGCGCACCTCGTCCTTCCCGGTGATCTTGAGAATGGTGACCTCCTCGCCGGCCTTTGCCATTGCCAACGGCATCATTGTCCCGCTCCCTTCCTGCTCTGTCTATCCCGGTTATGCAGCGCTAACCTCTTGCAACGACCGTAGTTTACCACAGCTAACCACAGTTGTCAATAGCTAACCCCAACTTTTTTCACGCGAAAAGAGGACCACCGGAGCGAAGCGTCCAGCGGGGCGTACGCCC
>CATJRT010000335.1 GCA_949742895.1 uncultured Eubacteriales bacterium
AAATTCCCGCCATTTTCCCGCCTCCTCTCTCCGTTTTTCGATAAAAAAATAGCGCGTCCGAGCTAAATAGCTCTTTCGCACTTAATGATATACCGCGCCTTTTATAGTTTTTTCGCATAAATTACTTGACATTTGCCCGCCCACAAAGCCCCCGCAAAAGCTGGGGAGGCGCAGCGGCCCGCACCCTCCAACCGAGAAGCCCCGCCCCCACTTTCGCGGGGGCGGGGCTTTTCTCAATCCATGTATCCCATATTGGGATATCTGGCTTGGAGCAGCACGTCGGGGAACCGCTCGTCCAGGAATTGGGCCACCACGCCGGAGGCAGGCACACCCTCTCTGCGTTGGTCCATGCGCACCAGCGCCGCAGCCGACAAAACAGTGCTGAACACCAGAAATAGCGCCGTCGCCCGCGCCACACACCTGCCCCTCTGGCGGGGGATGCGGGCGATGAAAGCACACAGTGCCGGGTAAATCAGCCGCACCCACACCACAGCCACCGCTCCCCAGAACAGGCAGAACACCAGATTGATGCGTCCGTTCAGGTTCAGCGGCAGGTGCCGGTAATCCCAGAAGCACACGCCGAAGGCCACCTCCTGCACCCAGGAGCATATGTACTCATACACGCCGCCCAGCACTGTGCCGGTCAGAAAAATATTCACCGTTCTCTGGTCGCCCATTCTATGGAACACCAGCGTCAGCAGCACCGCCCCCAGCGCCCACACAATGCTGAACGGCCCATACAGCAGGCTGCTGCGGCTGATCAGCTCGCCCCGGGTAATCAACCAGAACACCACCTCAATGAGGTCGCCCACCACCCCGGCAATGAGAAACAACCAAAACACCCGGTAAACGGTCAGCGGCTGCGCCTGCGCCTGCTCCGCTGCCTCCTCCGCCCGGCTCCTGGGCCGGACGGCAGCCAGTTCCCTTGTCATTTGCACTGTCCTCCTTTTCCACGAATATCAACCGAATCTTATTCTTCAGGCCGGGTCCCATCCGGGAAATCCTGTACCTTTCACTGTTATCATACTATAGCACAGCCCTTCAAAAAATCCCGAAAGGATTTTTAAAATATTTTTTAAGAAGCTGTCGAATAAAAAGCGCCCCGACCCTCACCGGGCCGGGGCAACAAATATATCTACGTTGCTGCGCCAAGAGCCTCAACCCTCGCGCAAAGCACTGTCCATCAGTAGCAACAGCTCCAACGCACTACGGAAGCTCTCCTCAACGCCTTTCTCCAGCCAGCACACGGAGCCCTGCCAGCTGGAATTTTGACGGAAGATTATCCGTACTGAAAAGGTACCCAGCTTTCCCTCCTGGGGCCGGTCCTCCGGCGGGCCAGACCGCTCCTGCTCCTGCGGCTTCTGGAAGCTGCGGATGGCAGTAAACGGCTGCGGGAAATTCATCCCGTTCAACAGCTCCTCCACCACCCGAAGAAATTCCATCAAGCTCCCAAAAGCTTTTCCTTCACTGAGATATGGATTATACAGCCGGCCTGTCAGTACACTCTGCTCATAACTGTCCACACACACTACTGTAGTACGGTATTCATTACCCCACATTCTGCCCTGCACCGGTGTTCCGCTCCTTTCATCAAAGGCCGCGCTCCAGCAGGTCTGGGGCTGCGCCGTGCCTGCGCACGACCGGCCTTGTATACATTTTTCGCCCATCTGGCGGAGCCGGACCACTGCGCGGCCGCCTGGCCACTGCCGTCCAAACTCTGCACCATCTCCAGCTTGCTGATATTATAACACAGAACCGTTACAAATGCAGTTGTTTTTTCAAAAAAATCTTCAAGCCGCAAGAAAATTTTGCACAAACTTTTTGCACTGTTTTTATGCAAAATGTGCAAAGCTCTTGTTCAGCCCAGGCGGCGGCGGAGCTGCTCCGGGTTGTCCGCATATTCCAGCGCCGTATCCCGGCTGATTTCTCCCGCCTGATAGAGGTTCAGGATAGACTGGTCCATGGTTACCATGCCCTCCGAAGCGCCGGCAGCAATGGCGTTGTCGATCTGGTGGCTCTTGCTGTCCCGGATGAGGGAGCGGATGGCGCTGTTCATGTGCATGATCTCGTAGGCCGGGGCCAGTCCGCCGTGTATGTCGGGCAAGAGCTGCTGGGACACCACCGTACGCAGCACCATGGCAAGCTGCACCCGAATCTGCCCCTGCTGGACGCTGGGAAAGGAGTCCACAATGCGGTCGATGGTGTTCACCGCTCCCTTAGTGTGGAGGGTAGCAATGAGCAGGTGTCCGGTCTCGGCGGCAGTCATAGCCGTGTGGATGGTCTCGTGGTCCCGCATCTCACCCAGCAGAATGACATCGGGCGCCTGCCGCAGGCAGGCCCGCAGAGCGGAAAGGTAGTCCTCGGTGTCGATGGCAATCTCCCGCTGGCTGATGATGCTCTTTTGGTCCCGGTGAAGATATTCGATGGGGTCCTCCAGGGTGATAATGTGGGCCTCACGGGTCTGGTTGATGCGGTCGATGATGCAGGCCTGGGTGGTGGACTTGCCGCTGCCCGCCGTGCCGGTAACCAAAATCATGCCGTGGCTCACATCAGCCAAATTCATGACCTGCTCTGGAATGTGCATCGTACGCCAGTCCGGGATGCTGAATGCCACCACCCGGACCACCGCCGCCATGGAGCCGCGCTGGCGGTAGGTGTTCACCCGGAACCGGGCCAGCCCCGCCACAGAAAAGGAGAAGTCGTCATCCCCGTCCCGCAGGAACACGTCCATGGGCCGACCGGCCAGCCGGTACAGCTCCGTCACCAGCTCCTCGGTCTGCTGGGGGAACACCTTGTCTCCACTGACAGGTTGGAGCTTCTTCTCCAGCTTCACGCACACCGGCCCCCCCGCCACGATGAACAGGTCGGACGCCTGCTGATCCACTGCCCGCTTCAAATAATCCAACAGTTCAGCCATATGCGGCCTCCTTAAACACTTATTCTCCGGTCCAGACATCGAAGCCCTCATCGAACTCCCACTCGCCGGATGGAACAGCCTGCCAGCGCAGGACCTCACAGCTCAGGTCGGCGTGCTGCCCGACCTCCACCTGAAGCTCCTGGGTATCCGAGATGGGCACAGTGTAGCGCAGGATGGTGTACCCGTCTTGTACCTCTGGCTCCACGCCCCCTGGCAGAACCTCACCCCGACGGATATGGGCCAGGATCTCCTGGGCCTTGCAGTCTGCGGCGTAGTAGTCCTCCACGGCTTTAGCGGAGGCGTCCGCCAGCCGCACGTCCGCCCGGACTGTGGACAGGGACAGCAGGGCAAACACCGTCAGAGCCAGCACCGCAAAGATGACCAGCAAGGAGCTGCCCCCCAGGGCCGGAGGTGCGAAGCCCTCCCGTCTGCGCTCATCCATCGCCGCTCACCTCCTGCCAGCACACCTCGAAACGGACAAGGTCCTCGCCTGTCTCGTCCTCCTGCACCCAGACGCTGGCCTTGCCCAGCCCGGGCACACCGCTCTCCTGCCGGGTGACCCCCAGGATATAGCCGAACTCATACACGGCAAAGGTTCCGCCGTCCTGCACCGGCTCGCTGCGGCTCCAGTCACGCCCGTAGTTGATGCTGAAAACGTCCTCCTGCCAGACCGAAGCGTTCAAGATAGCCGCCGCCCGCTGGAAATCCCCGCCGGTGTACTGGATGACCTCCGCCGCGCTCTGTGCCTCCGCCAGGGCCCGGTCCCGCTCCTCGCTCTCCTTGGACATCTGGTCCGACTGGACAAAGGCCTGCAAGCACAGCGCCGCCGCCAAGGCGAACACCAGGATCATCACCATCTGCTCCATCATAGCCAAAGGCGCTTTGCTCCTCATGACGACGCCCCCTCTCCGCTGCGCAGGGACAGCAGCAGGATGTTCTGCGCACCCTGGGCGTCGGTAGCAGCGATCGTGAGCAGTCCGTCCTCCAACGACAGGTCCAGCGCCTGCGCGGGCATGATCTGTTCGCCGTCCTCCGGGGCCAGCTCCACGCCGGCGTCGCAGTACAGCTCCATCAGGTAGCCGTCATGGCAGTATACCCGGGTCACATAGTCCTCCCCGTCCGACAGGGTCAGGCAGGCCGTCCCGTTGAAGTCCTCCACCAGCCCCCC
>CATJRT010000336.1 GCA_949742895.1 uncultured Eubacteriales bacterium
CATGCACAGACACAGCAACAGGCTTACAATACGTTTTTTCATATCTGTTCCTCCTTGTACGCTCAACGGTCTTTAATGGCCCCGAAGTCCCTGACCGTAACGCCGGCCTCGTTGCCATAGGGGTCTACACATTCGCCCTGGGAACTGGTGAACCACACCCGGTCTCCGTAGGTGTAGAGGGCCATGTGATGAGAGGAATAGTACCCGTCGCTTCCAAAGGAGCTGATGCACTGGTACCAGCCGATGCCTCCCGCGTCCAGACTGCGCTGGGCCACGATGAGGGCCTGCTCGATGGTGCAGCCGGCGTTGGGGGCCAGAGTGGTGTCGGTGGTGCCGTTCACCAGCCCCAAGGCGTTCATAAAGGCCATTGCCTCGGTGGCCCAGTCGGCGATCTGAGTGAAGTCGGAATAATAGCCCAGTTTGGAGTCGTAAATGGTGTACTCGGTGTCCGAGTTATTTTTCACATACTGTAAGGCCCGGTAGAGGAAGGTGGCCATCTGCTGGCGGTTCAGGGCCCCGTAGGGGTCGAAGGTGGTGGCGGTGGTGCCGGTGGTGATGCCGGCAGCGTAAGCCTTCAGGGCGTATTCGCTGTCGGTGTCGGTAAAGGTCCCGGCGCTGGCGGGGGTGATGGTCTTCCCCGTCATCCTCTCCGCCATCTTCACGGCGATGGAGGCAAACTGCTGGCGGTTGATGTTGTAGGTGTAGTCATCCCCCAGCAGGGCCTTGTCCACCAGCCCCGCGTTGGCGGCGTCCTGCACATCCTTTCTGGCCCAAGCGCTCACGTTGGCCCAGATGAACTTATCCGCAGCGATGGCATAGGAGTCGTAGAGGCCGTTCTCCTTTGCGGGAGTGGCCGCCATAGCCTTTTCATAGACCGCACCGCCCGGGCTCCAGTTCTTCTTCTCCCCTTCTACATAGCTCTGCCACCAACTCTGGTCGCCGTCCATGCCCATGACGTTCTTATAGTAATTGTAGGTCACGGTCGTGTCCACCTGCTTCTGGTCCTTGCCGCAGTAGTGGCAGGCCTTCAGATAGACCCGGTCGCCGTTATCCTTGACCCCCAGAAGGTGCTCGTCGGTGAGGACATGATCGGTGAAGGTGTGAGCGGTAAAGAGGCCGTTGTCCTCCTTGTTGTCGCTGTTAGGCAGCTTGGTATAGAAGGTATGGTTGGGGTTATACTCACACTTGCCGCACTTGGAGCAGGAGTAATAGAACCGCTCGTCGCTGCAGCAGGTGGCGTAGCTGGCCTGCCGGTCGCAGGACATATATTCATAAGTATAGCTGTGGTTGGTACACCAGTCCCGGGCGGCGGCAGCCCCGCGCTCGGCGGCGGCGTACACGTCGTCCCCGGAGTAGAGCATGACCCGGCAGCCGGGGATGCCGCTGCTGTATTTCGGCCCGTTAGGATAGAGGGTATCGGGGATAAACACGGTGCAGCGGTAGGTGTTGAAATTCCATTTGTCGCCGCCGTAGAGGGGACCTACATACTGCTCCCGGCCGATGTTGTTCAGGATACCCTGAATGTCGCACTTGGGGCTGAGCCACAGCTCGGTCACATTGGGGAAGTGGATCAGGGAGTAGTCGTCCTCCCGGTAGAGATCACAGACCACCCGGTTGATGCGGTAGTAATTGATGGTCTCGTGGTAATTTTTATTCACCCAAGGCAGGCCGTCATTGATCACCACGCCGCCGTCCAGAGTGTGGTAGGGGCCTTGGTGTAAACCGCCTCCCACCGCTGAGAAGAGCTCGACGTTGGAATTGCCGTTGAGATAGTCCATGTCCACATTGTCCTCGCTGACCAGAAGGGTGATGGGGTCATTCAGGGGATAGCTCTGGTCGGCCTCGGCCCGGGACATACGGCGGGAGACCTCGGCGGCGCGCTTCTCGGAGGCCAGCTTAGCCTCGGAGGCGGCGATGCTGGCCTGCTTCTCCGCCTCCGCGTCCGCCTTCTCCTGCGCCACCACGTCCTTGGCCTTGAAGGCGGGGAAGGTATAGGAGCAGGTGATGTCCTTGCCGCCCAAGGAGACGATAACGGCGTCTTGGTGGTTGATCTTATTGCCCAGAGCGTAGAAGTTGATGTCCTTCCCGTCCAGAATACGGGCGGAGATGGTGACGGTGTACTCCACCCCATGCTTGAAGGTGCCGTCGCCGTTTAGCTCTCCGGTCCAAGCAACGCCGGTGATGGCGTACTTCACCACTCCGTTGCCCACGATCTTGCCCACGGTGTCCGGGGCCTCCTGATCGGCGGGAGTGGTGACCGTGACGTCCAAGGAACAGACCGTCCCCTTCTTTTCAGCGATCAAAAGCTCGTCGCTTTTGGTGGCCTCGAAGGTGTAGCGGACGATGGCATTCTTGTCATCCAAGCGCTCCACCGTGGCCTTGCGGTGGTTGACGGTGGCTGTGATCTCCTTGGTAGAGGAGAACTTGGCGTCCTTCCCCTCCTTGATCCTCACGGTGATGACCACGGGGTTCAAAACGTCGTACATCATTCCGCCGTTGTCGCTCTGGCCCGTCCACTCCACGTTCACCACCTCGGTGCTGGCGTCGGCGGAGGTCTGGGCGTTGGTGGGCAATGCCCTTCCCACCTTCAGATCGCTCATGGTGATGGTGATCTTGGTAACTGCGGTGGCCGCCAGAGCCTCTGACGGCAGCAGGGCAAAGATCATGCAGAAGCACAGCAGCAGACTGACCAAACGGTTCTTTTTCATGGGGCGTTCCTCCTTCAGCATCATCCAAAAATCGAACATATGTTTCACGCGAAACATGCTGTCTCTCATGTATTCTTGTAGGCCCGGTACAGGAAGGTGACGATCTGGCCCCGGGTACAGGTCATATCGGGGGAGAAGGTGCTGCCCGAGGTCCCGGTGGTGATCCCCTGCCCCACCGCCCAAGCTACCGCTTGGGCATAGGCGGCGCTTCCGGGCACGTCGGTGAACTGGTTGGAAACGCCTGCCTTCGGCGACCCGGCGGCCCTCCAGAGGTAGGTGACGAAGTCCCCTCTGGTGCAGGGCTCGGAGAGAGGGGTGGTGGGGGTAATCATCCCCAGACGGTAGGCCCAGACGGAGGCCTTGAAGTAGTAGGTATGCTGCCAGCCCTTGTTGGTCTGGTCAAAGGTATTCCGGACGTCTTTGTCGGTGATCACGTCATAGCTGGGCTCCCCCTCCGCCCGGTAGAGGAAGGTGAGGGCCTCGGCCTTGGAGCAGGTGTTGTCGGGGGAGAAGGTGCTGTTGGTGGTCCCGGTGGTGATCCTCCGGGGGACGGCCCAAAGCACCGCGTCGGCAAAGTAGTCGCTCTCCCGCACATCGCTGAAGCCGCCCACCCCCTTGACCGGGGCGGCGCCCCCCAGCAGTTCATCCTCCCGCAGGGCCGAGAGCACCTTCCGGCCCAGAGTGGGGGAGTCCACCCAGCTCTCGTCCTTCAGGAACCGTTCCCCGGAATGGGCGATGCCCATGCCCACGCTGTCGTTGGCGATGGCGTTGTTGGTGGCGCCGCTCAGTGCGCCGGCGTTGTAAACATTGTCTATGAAGTCGGCATTGCCGATGCCGGTGGCCGCGTCCCCGGAGATGGGGCCGGAGTTGTAGCAGTAGAGGATGCCGGTGACCTCCTCCTTGACGCCGGTGTTATGAGTAAAGAAGGTCTTGCCCGCGGCGATGCCGTAGGCGTTCCCACCCTTCAGCGTCCCGGCGTTGAAGCAATGGCTGACCCAAGTGGTGTCGATGTCGGCGGCGATGCCGCCCACCACGCTCCCGGCAAGGGCGGAACTGTTCCAACACTCCCGGATGGCGGAATTCTCCGCCCGGCCCACCATGCCGCCCACCAAACCGTAGGGACTGGCTTGGACGGTTCCGCCGCTGGACCAGCAGTTCGCCACCCGGGCGTTCTCCGTCCGGGCGGCGATGGCTCCGATGACAGGGACGTTCATGCTGTTAAATACGTCGCTGGAGTCGATGTTGATATTGTAATCCACCACGCCTAGGTTATAGACCCCGCCCAAGGTGGCGTCCGCATAGGCGTCACCGGGCTTCACCGCCTTCTCCTGAGGCATCAGCTTTCCAAAAAGGCCGAAGCAGTA
>CATJRT010000337.1 GCA_949742895.1 uncultured Eubacteriales bacterium
GTCCGCCATCCGTGTGGGCGTGGAGGCAGTGAAGCTGCTGATACAGCGGGACCGGGCTTCAGGCGGACGGTAAAAAGCTCTTCTGCGGTTCCATAGGGCGGTGCTAAAAAACGATAAAGGCCAGATGTTGACCTTGACAAATCATCAATAAATTGATAGGGAAAATAAACAAAAGAAAACTGCCTGTCCCCTGTAAGAGGGACGGGCAGTTTTATGTATGGAGGTCAGGCAATGCGCTTGGCAGCTACGATGTAGGGAGCGTAATAGCCGTAAATGCTGTCATACTGCACGCGGTAAGAGGTGGTGGAGGCGTGGATAAACTGTCCGTTGCCCACGTAGATACCGGCATGCGTGGTGGGAAGGGTGCCGCCAGAGCTGTCGAACCGGCGGTCGAAGAAGAAAATCAGGTCGCCGGGCTGCATTTCACTGACAGGGACGAAATAACCGCTCTGGTAATACTGGCTGGAGGAGCCGCGAGCAATATTGTAACCCAACTGCTTATAGATGTAATACAGCAGACCGGAGCAGTCAAAGGAATTGGGACCGGCAGCGCCGTATACATAGCGGCAGCCCACAAGCTGAGCGGCCAGTGCGGCGGCGGAAGCGCCTACGCCGCTGGCAGCGGCAGTGCTCTCGTCCACCAGGGTCACGTACTCGGCGGAAACATAACCGGTGACTTTGTCGGTGGAAACCTTATACCAGCCGTTGCCGCAGTTTTCCAATACGGTTACGACGGTGCCGCTGGACAGGGAGCCGATCCGGTCATAGGTGGTGCCTGCGCCGGCGCGGACGTTGAGGGCAGCGGTGTTGACCCGGCCCTTGAGGGGTTCGCCGGCCTCAATGACCTCGCCGCTTTCCAGCGTTACGTTGAGCCATTCGCCAGACATATAGCCTTCGGTGCCGTTGTATGTAACCTTGAACCAGCCGTTGTCAAGTTTTTCCAGCACGTCCACTGCGTCACCCTTGGCGGCCATGGTGATGGTTTCAGAGGTGGTATTGGCCTCGCTGCGCAGGCGCAGGGAGCTGGCGGTGACGGTGCCGCTGCCGATGGAGGCGAAGGCGGTGCCGGTAGTCATGGTCAAAATCAAGCCGGCGGCAACCAGGGACTTGACAGCTTTGGTTCTAAAATTCATTGGAAAGACCTCCGTTTATCATTATCATTTGTTAAAGAGTTGTAACCGTTTGTGATATTTATTTACCGGCCAACGCCCGCATGAGCCAAATGGAACCCATGTCGATAGCAGAGAACAGGTCGGGCAGGTCGCTTTTTTTCACCACCCGATCCCGGCTTTTCAGGTCGGGATCAGTGAGCTGGAGTTGAAGATGGACTTTGTTAGCCAGCTCCAAGTTTCCTTCCTTTGCAGTGCTCATCACCTGAATCATGACAATATACTTGTCAGCCATGGAGCCGTAATAAATCAGATTGTCTTTGCGGCGAAGGGGATGCCCCTTATATGTCAGTACACTATTTTGCTCAGCCATGTTTACCTCCTGGTAGTTTGTAACCGTTTTTACGGTTTGTAACTGATTTGTAACTATTGTAACTCCTCAATCCCCAGATGTCAACAGCTTCTTGCAAAAAATTTTCAAGAAAATTAAAAAACAGGCTTGTCCGCCAAAATACGGCGGACAAGCCAATTACATTACAATAATACACTTCCATATTCCTGCCACAATGCGAATACAAGTACGGCAGCGTGGAAAATCAGCGCCAGCGGAATCCAGCGGAGGAAGGCGGGTTTGCGGGTTTTGTGATGAAAGAAGAGCATACCGGCTAAGGCCCCGGCGGAGCCGCCCAGCGCGGCGCAGCCCAGAAGGGTTGCCTCCGGTATCCGGCGGCAGCGGCAGCGGGCAAGATGCTTGTCCCAGCCGAAGAGAACGAAGGCCAGGGTGCTCATGACGCCCAGCCAGGTCAAAAGGAGCTGAACAGAATTATACATAAGGCTGACACCTGATTTCATAAGTACGCATCAAGGTACAGGTAGAATGCAAGGCCGCTGAAGAAAAGAAGGGCGCAAAAGGTCGCGATTGGATGTATACAAACATAATCGCCGCCCGAAAAACTGAAATTTTTCCCGGTCTTTTTTTGGGAGCTTTCCGTGAATGATGGCGGAGGCACCGGAGTCGGAGCACAGCGTGAACGGGAGAAGTACAAAGGGAAAAAACGGAAGAAAGGCATCAGGGAAACGGAGGTAAAGCGAATCCATAATGGCTGAGCCAATCAATGCGATTTGACTCAGCCGCTGAGTTGATAGGTCCGTTTCAAAATATACCACCTTGAAAAAAAGTGCCCGTCGCCAAAATTTCTCTTGACGCGGGAAAGGGGATGTGGTATCATAAATTGCTTTAACGCATTGATGGAATGGGAAAACCTGTTCCCCCCACCTTAAAGGCAGTATACCAGAACCGGGCGGGAAGTGCAAGAGGAAAATTTTAAAGTGTGACAACAGAGCCGGGCGTATCGCAATACGTCCACCGGAAATTTTGACGAAGTGGAGCGTGATCAGCAAATGGCGAGAGCGGTCAAAGATGTCTGGTACGGTAAGACCATGCGCAAGAGCTTCGCCCGCAGCGAGGAAATCCTGGAGATGCCCTACCTCCTGGAAATCCAGAAGAAGTCGTACAAGTGGTTCCTGGACACCGGGCTTCAGGAGGTGTTCAACGATGTGGACACCATTACCGACTATGCCGGCAACCTGGAGCTATCCTTCATCAGCTTCTCCATGGACGATCCCCCCAAGTATACCATCGAGGAGTGCAAGGCCCAGGACGTAACCTACGCTGCCCCTATGAAGGTGCAGGTGCGCCTGCGCAACAAAGAGACCGGCGAGATCAAAGAGCAGGAGATCTTTATGGGGGACTTCCCCATCATGACGGACGCGGGGACCTTCGTCATCAACGGCGCGGAGCGGGTCATCGTTTCCCAAATCGTACGTTCCCCCGGAGTGTACTATTCTAAAAATGCGGACAAGGCGGACAACATCTCCTTTGCGTCCACTGTCATTCCCTATCGGGGCGCGTGGCTGGAGTATGAAACCGACCTGTCTGACGTGTTCTATGTCCGCATCGACAAGAACCGCAAGCTGCCCGTCACCTGCCTGATCCGGGCTCTGGGCCCCCGCACCGACCCGGAAATCCTGGAGATGTTAGGCGAGGACGCTCGCGTTCTGGCCACTCTGGAGAAGGACGCCTGCAAGACCTATGAGGACGCCATGCTGGAGATCTACCGCAAGCTGCGTCCCGGCGAGCCCCCCACGCTGGATTCCGCGGAAACGCTCATCAACGCCACCTTCTTCGACCACCGGCGGTACGACCTGTCCACCGTGGGCCGCTACAAGTTCAACAAGAAGATGGCCCTTTGGACCCGGCTGTCCGGCTGCAAGCTGGCCCAGCCTCTGGCCGACCCCCGCACCGGCGAAATTCTGGCCGAGGCGGGCGAGATCCTCTCCCGGGAGAAGGCCCAGGAGCTGGACCACAAGGGCGTGAACGAGGCGGTTGTGGATGTGGACGGCAAGCTGGTCAAGGTCTTTTCCAACAATATGGTCCGTCTGGAGGACTTTGTGGACTTCGACCCCGCCGAGGCGGAAATTGACGAGATGGTCCATTTCCCCACCCTGTGCCAGCTGCTGGACCAGTTCCAGGGCGACGAGCTGAAACAGGCCGTCCGCCGGAACAAGGAGAAGCTGATTCCCAACCATATCACCGTGGAGGACATCATGGCCTCCATCAACTACCTGAACTGCCTGGCCAACAACATCGGCGGCCCGGACGACATCGACCATCTGGGCAACCGCCGTCTGCGCTGCGTGGGCGAGCTGATTCAGAACCAATTCCGCATCGGCTTTTCCCGTATGGAGCGGGTGATCCGGGAGCGGATGACCACCCAGGACCTGGACGTGGTCACCCCCCAGTCCCTCATTAACATCCGTCCGGTCACCGCCGCCATCAAGGAGTTCTTCGGATCCTCCCCCCTGTCTCAGTTCATGGACCAGACTAACCCCCTGGCCGAGCTGACCCACAAGCGCCGCCTGTCCGCCCTGGGCCCCGGCGGTCTGAGCCGAGAC
>CATJRT010000338.1 GCA_949742895.1 uncultured Eubacteriales bacterium
AGTGATGGTCTGGAAGGTATTTTCCGGGAACTTTTTCAGGATTTTATCAAGGGCACGGACAGTGGCGCTGGAGGTCTTATTTGGGACACGCAGGATGATTTCATAGCGGGTCATGCGCTCAGTGAGGACAAGAAGGGACTGGCGCTTACCCTTGGCTTTGCCTATCACGCTATCAAGCTCCCAGTGGCCGAAGGTTTGGCGGGTAGAGACGATTTCCGGGCGGCGCTCGATGCTGGTCCCTCTGGGCGGGCGCTTTGCTTCAACATGGCGGTAAATGCGTTTGCGCAGCGGCTTTTCCCGGAGGTCCCTGTTGGTGACATTGGGGATGTAGCCCCGGTCGATATAGCGGTACAGGGTAGTGGTGGAGACCGTCCACTTGCCGGACTTTTTGAGTGCTCCGGCAATCTGGTCGGGGGAACGGCCAGCCTTGATTTGTGCGGAAATGAAACCGGCGTAGTCATGATTGTGGCCGAGCTTGAGGGCGGGGCCCTTTGCGGTGGCTTGGAAATCGGCATAGTCCTGGGCAATATCAGCAGAGTAGCGGAGCGGGCGGCGGGTGGTCTCAGCGCCAAGGTGGGGATACAGGCCGTGCCTGATTTCAGTGTGGATGGAGGAGACAGCAAAGCCGGTCATGGAGGAGATGGAACGGTAGGAGGCGCCGCTGTTATAGAGCCTTTCGATGATAAGACGGTCCGTCTTTGTCATACGGCGGTATTTGGGGGTCTTTTTCATCACAACAGCCTCCTGTCGTTTTTGAAAGTGCAGGCTCAAAAGTGGACAAGAAGGGAAAACGCCGGGACGGTTATCGTCCTGGCGTTTTTTTGTGTGCTGAACAGTGTGGATGGAGGAGACGGCAAAGCCGGTCGTGAAGGAGATAGAACGGCAAGAAGCACCGTTGTTATAGAGCCTTTCGATGATAAGGCGGTCCGTCTTTGTCATACGGCGGTATTTGAGGATCTTTTTCATCACAGCGGCCTCCTGACGTTTTTTTGTGTGCTGAGCATGGGTGCGGGGGCTTCGCCCCTGGGCTTGTCTGGCGGTCATCGCAGATGGGCGCTGCCCCCGGTGGGTAAGGGCGCTTGATTGCCGGGCGGGGAGTGCAGCGGGCGCATGGGGAGCGCTTCCGGGATATGGATGATTGCGGAGCAAGGCGGGCTATGGTGCTGTCCGGCGCATTGGAATCCCCACAGGGCGGGAATTCCTGCGCCTTGTATGCGGACGCTATGCGTCCGCATGGTCTGCGTCCGGGGACGTGGGTACATCAACGGGCACGGGTGCGCCCTCCACACGGGACACGATGTAGGCCGTCAGGCTCTTGCCCTCGGCTTCGGCCAACGCTCGCCAGCGGTCTCGGGTGCCTTTGGGGACTTGCAATTCTATACGGTCGTAGGCTTTGGCACGGTACTTAGTCTTTGCCCGAATTTCTGCGGCAGTGGACATGGTATCACCTCTTTGCATACAGGATATCACAATATTGGAGGGTTCGTCAATTCGGCATTTTGCACAAAATACGGTTGTACATTTATATACATCCGGTTCCATATATCTATTGACATACTATGGAACCGGTTGTATAATAGTATTGTAAGGAGGGGGCGGGAAGCCCGATTGAAAGTGTAGGTTCAAAAATGAAAGGAGAAAAAACAATGAAGAAGCAAGACATAATTGACACCATCAAATACAGGGAACTACAAGCGTATTGCAAGATGATTGATGCCGAAGAAGAATTTGGTAGGGACAGTGATATTCATCTCTGCGAAACGTCCAAATGGTGTGCGTTATACGATCTCTGCAAAGAACTTAAAATCCCCACCTGACGAGAGCTGGACGGCAACCAGCCGAAACGCCCCCCTGGGGGCGTCGTGGGAAGCCACAGAAGGGAGCGAATGACATGAAAGAGACAGTCAAGACCAGCAGAACGGCGGGGTATCTGGAGAAGATGTTTCGGACCCTCAATGCGGACTGGTTCGGCGGGGAG
>CATJRT010000339.1 GCA_949742895.1 uncultured Eubacteriales bacterium
TGAACGATCACTGCATCGTCACCGCGTGGCTACCCGCTGCCCCTGGCTGTGAGGCCGCCCCTGCCCTGGGCCTGCTGGCCCACATGGACACCGCCCCCGCCTTTTCCGGGGAAAACGTCCGCCCCATCGTCCACGAAAATTATGACGGCGGCGACATCGTGCTGCCCCGCGAGGGCCGGGTCATCCAGGCGAGCGCTTTCCCCTTCCTTGCGGAAATGAAAGGCAAGACCATCATCACCGCCGACGGCTCCACTCTGCTGGGGGCGGACGACAAGGCGGGGATCGCTGAGATCATGACCCTGCTGGAGCGCATCCAGGCGGAAAACCTGCCCCATGGGCGGCTGTGCATCGCCTTTACCCCGGACGAGGAGATCGGCGAAGGGCCGGACCACTTCGACGTGCCCGCCTTCGGCGCACAGTTTGCCTACACTGTGGACGGCGGCAAGGCCGGATCCATCGAGTACGAGAACTTCAATGCTGCCGGAGCAGTGGTGGAGATCGACGGTGTATCCGTCCACCCCGGCGGAGCCAAGGGCATCATGGAGAACGCCCTGCTCATCGCCCAGGAGCTAAACGCCCTGCTGCCGGCCAAGGCCGTCCCTGCAAAGACCGAGGGATACGAGGGCTTCTTCCACTTGGACGGCCTGACCGGCACTGCCGCCGCCTGCCGGATGGAATATATCATCCGGGACCACGACAAGGGGGAGTTCACGGTGAAGAAGGCCCTCATGGAGCGGGCCGCCGCCCAAGTCCAGAACGCCCACCCCACGGCCAGGGTGAGCGTCACCATCAAGGATACTTATTACAATATGAGAGAAAAGCTGGCGGACTGTATGCACCTGGTGGAGAACGCAAAAAAGGCGGCGGAGCTGGCGGGGGTAGTCCCCACGGTGGAGCCCATCCGGGGCGGCACCGATGGGGCGCGGCTTTCTTACATGGGCCTGCCGTGTCCCAACCTGGGCACCGGCGGCTACAACTGCCATGGTCCCATGGAGCTGGCTGTGGCGGAGGAGATGGACACAGTAGTAGACATACTGGCCCACATCGCTGCGCTGTACGCCAAATGATTTTACATTTTATTGATAACTTTTCCAGCCGGACGGGCTATAATGTTCTCACTCATACCGCTGTAAGGAGGCGTTCTCCATGATCTATCGGAATCGTGACGACGGCTTTATCGGCCGCTTCTGTGCCAGGCACCCCCGCTTCGGCATACCGAACTTGATGCTGTACGTCATCATCGGGCAGGTGTTCGTGTTCCTGGTGGATTGGCTCACAAAAGGTCAGGCCGTCAGCCTGCTGTATTTCAATGCGCCGGCCATCCTGCATGGGCAGGTATGGCGGCTGGTGACGTTCCTGTTCGTGCCCTGCCATGACAATCCGTTTTTCTTTGCGCTGACCTGCTATGTCTGGGTATGGACTGGACGGATGTTGGAACGGGAGTGGGGCAGCGCCAGATTTTCCCTGTTTTATCTCAGCGGGACCGTGCTGACTGCGCTGGTTGCTATGCTGGCATCTCTCCCTCAACTGGAGACGCTGGAATATGTGCATATCGTAGATGGCTCCCTGGCCTACTATCTGAACCTGTCCATCTTCCTGTGTATCGCCACGGTATTTTCCGAGGCACAGGTGCTGCTGGCTTTCGTGGTGCCCATCAAAATGAAGTGGGCGGCGCTCATTGACGTAGTGCTGGTGGCAGTGTCCGTGATAGAGGCGCTGCAATTTCCTGTTAAACTTCTGGTGCTGATTTTGGCACCGCTGGCCAGCTTTATCAACTATTTCATCTTCACCTGGCCATTCTGGTCCCTCAAGCTGGGCATTGTCCGGCGCAGGGCGGACCCCCGGGTCATCAACTTCAAACAGGCTCAAAAGCAGGCCAGGAAAAAGGCCCAGGAGACGGGAGGCTACCTCCACAAGTGCGCAGTGTGCGGCCTCACCGACCAGGAGGACCCCAATATGGAGTTCCGCTATTGCTCCAAGTGCGACGGGTATTTCTGCTACTGCGCCAACCACATTAACAACCACGTCCACATCAGGAAGGATTGAGCAAAATCCCCCGCAGCCTGCGGAGGGTACGGATGTGGTACTTTTTTCCTCTGCCATAGGGAAAAACCTCCTGTTTTCTGGAGTTTTGGATGCACATATTTCAGAAGAGGAGGCCTTCGAACAGAGTATATTCGAGCGGGTTTCAGGTGTTCAGGCGGCAAAGAATTGAGGCTGTTGGTACAGCTTCTTGTGCTGGACAGGGACTTGGCTTATGCACAACGGACGGGGCTTGCTTTCAGGGAAGAAAGCAAGCCCCGTAATTTTGCCCAGCGAGGCCGGTCACGCCCCGTTCCAGCCCTTGCAGACGTCCACCCAGCCCGAGCTGTTGGAGTACTGCTCCATTTCCGGGACGGTTAGCTCAATGGCGCTGCTGCCGCTGCCACAGGCGGGAAATACCGTCTTAAACCGGCGCAGAGATTCGTCCAGATATACTGCTACACCGGGATTCACCCCAAAGGGACATACTCCACCTACCCGGTGGCCCACCAGCTTTTCCGCTTCCTCCGGAGTAAGCATCTTCGCCTTGATTCCAAACGCTGCTTTGAACTTTGAATTGTCGATTTTAGCGTCTCCCGCAGTCACTACCAACAGCGGCCCTTCTGTGCCCCGAAAGGACAGCGTCTTGGCGATCCGCTCCGGTTCGCAGCCAAGGGCTGCCGCCGCCAGCTCCACAGTGGCGCTGGATTCTGTAAACTCCAGGATGCGCGACTCTATACCATATTCCTTAAAATAGGCCCGAACCCGTTCAATGGACATAATGATCCCTCCGATTTTTGCGATTATAATGCCGTATAGACACGATTATACGCTTTCATGCTGGATATTGCAAGAGAAGTGTCCAGTTCTTTCCTGCTAATCCAGAAGTTCCCTCGATATTTTCAAACACAATGACATAAAGCGACAGTTTTTCCTTTTGCTTTTTGTGCATCTTGACTTTGCTCCTTCACCGCGCTATAATGTACATATCATACCCCATCACAGCATTTCTGCCCGACGTTTTGCGGCGGAAGTTTGGAGGACAATATGTTGAACAAGACCGATTATCTCAGCGACGCTATTGCCCGGTTCAGCGCCGGGACAAGCACCGACGCCTACCAGTTTATGGGCTGCCACCGCCAGGTAGTGGACGGACAGGAGGGCTTCATATTCCGCGTTTGGGCACCTCACGCGAAGAGCGTGCGGGTGCTGGGCCGCTTCAATGACTGGGACAAGTCGTCCCCGGTTATGGAGCGCATCTCTCCCGCCATCTGGGAGCGGTTTATCCCGGAGGCCCAGGTCTATGACGAGTACAAGTACTACATCGAGCGGCCCAACGGTACCTTCGTGTTCAAAGCAGACCCCTATGGGTTCCACTCCTGCACCCGGCCGGAAAACGCCAGCAAAGTGTATGACCTGGAGGGATTCCAGTGGACGGACGCCAATTACCGCCGAGCACGGGGCCGCAAAAATGCGCTGAAAAGCCCCGTCAACATCTATGAGCTGCATCTTGGCTCCTGGCGGCGGCATGAGGACGGCAATTTCCTGTCCTATGTGGAGTGCGCCGAGCAGCTGGTGGCCTATGTCAAGGATATGGGCTACACCCACATAGAGCTGCTCCCCGTCAGCGAATATCCCTTCGACCCCTCCTGGGGCTACCAGGTCACAGGCTACTATGCCCCCGCCTCCCGGTACGGCACCCCCCATGATTTTATGAGGTTTGTGGACCTGTGCCACGAGGCGGGCATCGGCGTCATCGTGGACTGGGTGGGCGCCCACTTCCCCCGTGACGAGTGCGGCCTGTTCGAGTTTGGGGGCGGCTACTGCTAGGAGCCCGCCGATCCCCTGCGCCGGGAGCATCCCGACTGGGGTACCCGCATCTTCGACTATGGCAGGTATGAGGTGCGCTCATTCCTGATCTCCAACGTGGTCTACTGGCTGGACAAGTTCCACATCGACGGCATCCGGGTGGACGCGGTGGCCTCCATGCTGTATCTGAACTATGTCCGCCGGGACGGGGAGTGGATCCCCAACCA
>CATJRT010000340.1 GCA_949742895.1 uncultured Eubacteriales bacterium
CACACCGGCAGCTCCAGCTCCTCTGCCGTCAGCTCCTGGGCCAGATAGCCCTTCCGTACGCCCTTATCCATGATCTCCCCGGTCCACTCGACATATGGCTCCGCCAGGGCGGGGTCGTACAGCAGGCGCAGCACGGTGGATTTCCCATTGCCCTCCTCGCCGATGATGGCCGCCCGGTCCCCGGGGGCCAGGGTGAAGGACAACCCTTCCATCAGGGTAGTCAGGTCCTTTTTGTGGGTGACGGTGAGGTTTTTCACTTGCAGCATACGCGTTTCCTCCTTTACACGCAAAAATCCGCCTTTCCATGACGGAAAGACGGATTACATGACGAAAAGGCGGGACGGCACGGATGCCTTCCCGGTCAGCAAGCCGACCTTCACGCCATGAAAACAAAGGCCCCAAACACTCCGGGGCTTCGCCTAATTGTTCACAGCTTGAAGTTCGACTTACTTGCGCATCCTTTCACCCTTTTCTGAATATCGTTGAGGGTAGTATAGCACATCCTCCGGCGTATGTCAACTGCCGGGAACGATGGTCCTCATTTGTGATAGAGCCGGTTGCTCTGGTATTGTGGCGTGCAGGTCAGCCGCAGGCCCAGCTTGGAATAGGTGGAGCTGTCCGCCGCAGTGAGGATGACGGAGGAGTGGGCCTCGCAGTCCCGCAGCAGCTCCAGGCTGTCCAGCGCCCGGGCCGCCAGGGGCACTGTGGCAGTGGAGATGGCCAGGGCGATGAGCACCTCGTCGCTGTGCAGACGGGGATTGCGGCTGCCCAGATGCCCCACCTTCAGCCCCTGGATAGGCTCAATGGCCTCCCGTGCGATGAGATGCTCCTCGTGGTCAATGCCCGCCAGGGCCTTCAGCGCGTTGAGCAGCGCGGCTGAGGACGCCCCCATCAGCTCCGAGGTCCGGCCGGTTACCACCGTGCCGTCCGGGAGCCGGATGGCGGCGGCAGGCTCACCTGTCTCTGCCGCACGCTCCTCAGCGGCTTGGATGACGGGCCGCCGCCCCGGTCCCGCCTTAGCCTGCTTCATCAGCAGCTCCAGCTTATACACAATTTCGTCGCTGCCCTGGCCCCGGCGGCGGTCACACTGGGCGGTGTAGTACCGCCGGACGATCTCCTGACGGGCGGCAGAGCACACCGCTTCGTCGTCCACGATGCAGCTGCCTGCCATATTCACCCCCATGTCGGTAGGGGACCTGTAGGGGCTTTCCCCCATGATCCGCTCGAACATGGCCGCCAGCACCGGGAACACCTCCACGTCCCGGTTGTAGTCCACCGTGGTCTCACCATAGGCCTGGAGGTGGAAGGGGTCGATCATGTTCACGTCGTTGAGGTCAGCGGTGGCGGCTTCGTAGGCCAGGTTCACCGGATGCTTCAAGGGCAGGTTCCAGATGGGGAAGGTTTCAAACTTGGCGTACCCCGCCTGCACCCCTCGTTTATAGTGGTGGTAGAGCTGGGACAGGCAGGTGGCCATCTTGCCTGAGCCGGGTCCGGGGGCGGTGA
>CATJRT010000341.1 GCA_949742895.1 uncultured Eubacteriales bacterium
GACAACTTCAAGTTTGTCATGGAGAACATGGTCTGTAAGGTCATGTCCTACAAGGGCAGCGTGGTCGGCGTGGAGCCTCCCAATTTTGTGGAGCTGGTGGTCACCGAGTCCGATCCCGGCGTGAAGGGCGATACCGCTACCAACGTCACCAAGCCCGCCACCCTGGAGAGTGGCGCGGAGATCAAGGTGCCGCTGTTCATCAATCCCGGCGACAAGATCCGCATCGACACCCGCACCGGCGAGTACCTGGAGCGCTGCAAGGGATAAAAAGAAGCGCTGCGAAGCGACCGAACGTCTTGGCCGCTTCGCAACGTGACAATGATAGGAGCGTATTATGACGATTTCCGAAAAGGTAGCCTACATCCAGGGCCTGTTCGACGGGCTGAAGCTGGATGGCGAGAAGTCTGGCGAGGCCCGTATCCTCTCCGAGATGCTGGATGTGCTCAAAGAGGTGGGCCAGCGTTTGGAAGACATGGACGCGGTGATGGACGAGTTTGACGAGGAGCTGGACTCCTTGAGCGACGATGTGGCCGTGCTGGAGGACTCTGTATATGACGAGGACGGCGACGAGGATGACTGGGGCAGCTTCGATGAGGAGGACAGCGAGGACTTCTTCGAGATTCCCTGCCCCACCTGCGGCGAAGACCTGATTGTGGACGACGAGGTGCTGGAGGCCGGCGTGGTGGACTGCCCCACCTGCGGCGGCAAGTTTGCCCTGTCTCTGGAGGATGAGTCTGACGAACCCGACGACGAATGAATCATAAAAGCTGTCCGGCTGAACCAGCTGGACAGCTTTTTCGTTAGCGGAGGAAATCCTGCCAAAGCCCTTGACAGCGGGAGCTTTGTCCGGTAAAATAGCTCCATAATTGGTCCGTAGGAAGCGGGCCGGGGCGGAGAGCCGTTCCATACCGTTGGATTTGCCCCAAGCGTATAGTTTGAAATGTGTACCAGGAAGGTATGCGCTTTCTCAGAGGAGGAAGGGTATGCCTTTTATTTTTTGAGGAGGATGACCCATGTCTCATGTGAAAAAAATCTGCGTCTGCGCAATCTGCACCGCGATGTGCTATGTGCTTCCCCTGGCGTTCCACGCCCTGGCCCTGGGTACCGCTCTGTCCCCCATGCACCTGCCGGTGCTGTTGTGCGGGCTGATCTGCGGCTGGCCCTATGGTGCGTTCTGCGGGATCGTTGGCCCCGTTCTGTCCAGTGTTTTGTCCAATATGCCCCCGGCCCCCATGCTGGTGTCCATGATCCCGGAGCTGTGCGCCTACGGCTTGTTCTCCGGTCTGCTGATGAAGCTCGTCCGCACCGGCCGCACCGCCGCCGACCTTTACCTGTCCCTGATCCCCGCTATGGCGCTGGGGCGCATTGTGGGCGGTATCGCCCAGGCAGCGTTCTACCTGTCCAGTGCGCGGCCCTACTCCATCGCCATCTGGGCTGGGGCCTATGTGGTGGGCACCCTGCCCGCTATTGTATTGCAGCTCATCCTGTTGCCTGCACTGGTAATGGTGTTGGTCCGGGCGGGGCTGATCCCGGTGCGATATCCGGCTGGAGACGCCCAGAGGCTTCCACAGAAAGCCTGACAGGAGGACAGACATGAATTCAGAGCTGAGCCGCGTTTTGAGAGAGCACGCCAAGCGTTATCCCCTGATGCGTCCCTGTGACGGGGTGAAGTTGGTTTTTCAAAACGAAATGGGCGGAGGGCATCTCGTAAACGATCCGTCCACCAGTCTGGAGCGGCTACAGGCGGAGTGGTCCGCTACGCTCCATGATCCATCCGCACCGCTGACGGAGGATGTTGGAAACGGTACTGTCCGGGTGGCGCTATCCGCAGTGCGGGAGGATGAGCTGGAAATCCTGAACGATGATTTTGTCCGCTCGGCCCGCCGCACAGGGGATCAGGCGGCGTTCCGCCAAAAGCTGGAGACCCTGCGGGCGCTGGCCAGACAGGGTGTGCTCGGCTTTTCCCCGGCGGAGCTGGAGGACTATCTGACGGGCTATCTTACTGCGGACTGTTCTCCGGTGTCCCATAGCCCAGAGTACCGGGCGGTTTACCGCCCCGCCTACCGGGTGGTGGACCGGCGTACGTCCAAGCTCCTGCTGCTGCGGGAACTTGAGGCGCTGCTGGACCAGGGCAAGCGGATGGTTGTGGCCATCGACGGGCGGTGTGCCTCCGGCAAGTCCACCCTGGCAGCGGAGCTACACAGGCGGTACAGTTTTGCTGTGGTGCACATGGACCACTTTTTTCTTCGGCCTGAGCAGCGCACACCGGAGCGTTATGCCCAGCCTGGCGGCAATGTGGACTATGAACGGGTACTGTCAGAGGTGCTGGAGCCGCTGCGCCGGGGGGAGTGGCCGGAATACCAGCCCTTTGACTGCCGCGCCGGGGCCCTGGCCCCGGCGGTACGGCTGAAGCCGTCCCCGGTGGTGGTCGTGGAGGGCTCCTACTCCTGCTGCCCCGCCTTATGGAGCTGCTACGACCTGCGGGTATTCCTCACTGTGGAGCGCGGGGAGCAGCTCCGCCGTCTGACACGGCGGGAGGGGGATTATGTGCAGGTGTTTCAGGAGCGGTGGATTCCGCTGGAGGAGCAGTATTTCACCGCTTGCCGAGTGGAGGAGCGGTGCGGCCGGGTGCTGGAGCTGTGAGAACCTGTATGCGTAACCTTAAACGCCGTCAGGCCGGGGCTTTTCTCGCTATACTGCGTTGAATTTTCTTAAGGCAGCACTGATTCAATACGTCTGCGGCGCTTTGTGGATATTTCACGCCAGAATTTTGTTGCAATTTTTTGAAATAAACAAATTATTCCTGCAAAAATTCGCCTTGTCTGGCAGGAAAAGCTTCAGAAGATTGTGAAGGCGGATGTGGGGAAGGTATTCATCACAGCGGGGTCCTGTCGGCGCTCAAAAGGACTGTTTCACAGCCCAAGCTTGAACAGGTTTGCGTCCGAGCCGAAATTGGACGCAGCGTAAAGCACCAGGATGGTGTCGATGCCGTTGGCCTCGGCGTACTGCCGGACGGGCAGGTTGTAGTAGCGCAGGTCCAGCAGGTGGACCTCCTGGAACTCCTCGGCCAGGAAGGGGGCCAGGGCATCGGTATAGGAGTCCCGGATCACCAGCAGTCTGCCGCCCGACCCGTCCGGGTTTTTGATGACGCACAGGGGCTGGTTGCCCCCCAGGAAGAAGGCATACTTGTCCTTGACCTCCAGCTTCTCTGGGTGATAGAGGGAGCTTTCGATGGGGGTGCCCTCGGGATAGCCGGTGACGGTGATATGCCCCCTGGTCCCACCCTCGGGGATCACGGTGTAGATGCAGTCAGGCTTTACCCAACCCGCCCCGGAGGAGGAGTAGGTGGTTCCGTAAAAGCTACCGCTCACCTCGGTATAGGGCAACGCCTGATAGGAAAGCCCGCCCAAATCTCCTGCCTGGCGGGCCAGCCCCATTCCCGCTGTCAGCCCCTGCCATGCCCGCTGGGCGCCCATGGTGGTCCAGTGGTGGTCGGTGCGGTAGAAACTGTCATCCCCGGCCAGCGCGTCCCGCAGGTCGATATAGCCCACATTTTCCCCGCACAACGTCATCGCCTGCTGGATGGTGGAGCCATCGTCCACCTTGGGCGCGTTGGCGGGCAGACGATCTGCCCAAACGCAGCTCTTGTCCGGGATGAGGCCGAAATATACCGGTATGCCGGTGTTATCCGCCAGGGCGTTCACGTAGCCCACCCGCTCCGACAGCGCCGCCTGGGAGGGGGCGGTGAACTGGGCGAACAGGGTCTGACCGTCGGTGCCGAAATAGACCCCGTTGTTCTCCTGCTTACCCAGCGTCCGCTCCGACAGGGCCTTGAGCTGGATCCAGCCGTCCCGCAGGGGAAACTGGTCGGTATAGTACTTCTCAAAATCTTCCATGAATTTTCCGGAGCGCAGCGTCTCCCCTGTAGGCGCCTTGAACTGGGCCAGATAGCGGTTCTCCTGCTCCGAGAAGTCCCGGTCGGGCAGGATGAAGTGGACGATGCCGAAGCCAAAGATGAACAGGCAGAACAGCACCGTGATGAAGATCGAGTATTTTTTGCTCATGCCCTTGCCTCCTCAGAATCTAAAGTACAGGAACGGGTTGTAGGTGCCGTCCACCAGGTAGGCGGTCGTCAACACCAGCCCCGCGCACATCAGCACTGGGAACGTTGCCTGACGCGCCCGATCCGGCAGCTTCTTCCACAACCGGGTCGCCAGCGGGGTGCAGGCTACGATGGCAATGACGAGCATGGGCAGGTAGTTGCGCAGGTAATAGAGGAAGGTTCCGTCCAGCCCCCCTGCGCCAAAGCCGAACATGGCGGCGAGATAAGCCCCCATGGCGGACAGATTCTCGATGGCAAAGATGGCCATACCGGAAACCGCCACAAACAGGCCGTAGAGGTGGCCCACCCAGCCAGGGAGCCGCTTGAGATGCTTGGCCAGCCACAGCTTTTCCAGAACGA
>CATJRT010000342.1 GCA_949742895.1 uncultured Eubacteriales bacterium
CTATTGTAGTCTGTCCAGGCCGGGATGAAAATAGACGAAACTACAAATTATTTGCATTATCGTCCGGCGCTGCTTCGGACAGCTCAGACAGCATCTTGACGCTGCGGGCATATTCCGTAGGGGACATCCCGGTCGCCAGCCGGAAGCGGCGGGAGAAGTAGTGTACGGACTGGAACCCCAGGCGGGCGGCGATCTGGGGGAAGTTGAGCCGGCCCTCCCGAATCAACCGTCGGGCGGCCTGTATTTTGAGCCGCCCGAAATATTCCATCACGCCGCCGCCGGTGCGTTCGTGGAACAGCTTTTGGAGCTGGCTGCGGCCCACCAGATTGTCCTGGCAGATCTGCTCCAGGGTGAGGGGGCGGTCCAGCCGCTGCTCCAGGTAGGCGGCCACCTGCTCGAATACGCCGCCCTCTTCCGCCCGGCGGGCGGGAGAGGGGCCCGGCTGCCCGCCCCGGCGGATGAGGCGGACGAGCAGCTCCTCCAGGGCTGCGGCCAGGAGCTGCTCTCCGCCGAAGGGCTGCATTTCCCGGCGCTGAAGGGCGGAGACAGCCGGGAGGTTCAGCGGCGTGGAAAAGGCGGCGGAGCCTTCCGCCACGATGCGGGCCAGCAGCGAACGCTCCGGCCCGTTGGCAAAGGCGATCCGCCCCCGGAAAAACTCCATCTCCGGGCTGTCGCAGGCAAAGCTCACCACCACCAGGTCGGGGGCCACCCCCGTGGCGGACAGGGCGTGGAACTCGCCGGGGGCGTGGAAGATGAGCTGGCCCTGGCTGAGGGGGACCGTGCGCTCCCCGGCGGTGACGGACACCGAGCCCTTGTCCACATAGAGCAGCTCCCAGAAGTCGTGCTGCTCGCCGGAAAAGGCGTAGCTGCCGGTGTATTCAAAATAATGTACCGAGTAAAGCTCCCGGATTTCCAGCACCCGGCGCAGGGAGAGGGGACGGTATTTCATAGGCGGAACACTCCTTTGCGCTTCACCGTTCGGCGCCGGCCTGCCGGATGCGCTTCCGGTATTCCATAGGGCTGACCCCCTCCGCCTTGCGGAAGCACTGGGAAAAATAGCTCAGGGAGGAAAAGCCCAGGATCTGGGCAATTTGAGACAGGGAGTGGTCTGTCTCGCCCAGCAGGAAGCGGCTCTCCTCGATGCGCCGTTCAATGAGATAGCTGATGGGGGAGGTATGGTATTCCTTCTGAAAGGCATGGGAAAGGTAATACTTGTTGATATGTACCATGGAAGCAAGCTGGTCCAGTGTAATATTTTCCTTAAAATGGTTGTCGATATACTGCCGGACCAGGCCGCACTCTCTGCTGGACCTTGAGGCGAAGGGTGCGGCGGACAGGGAGAAATCATCCCGCCGCATGAGCTGGAGCAGGATGACCTCCAGCAGATGCCGGCAGACCAGATCGTACCGCGGCTGTTTGCCCATACATTCCTGGATCATCTGCCGCAGGCAGGCGGATACGCTGGCCTGCTCGGTATGGAGGTGCATCAGGGCGTAGCCGTCGATGTCGGCGAGGGTCTCCAGCCCTTCCACCCCCAGCACCACATATTCCATGGGATTGGGTTGCTGGCTGGTTTCACAGTGGGGGACGCCGGCGTTGATGACCACCAGGTCGTTGATGGCCACAGGGAAGCGGGCCTGCTGCGCCTGGAACATACCGTGCCCCCCGGTGATGAAGAACAGCTCCGCGCAGCCATGGGTGTGCGGGGCGGAATTCCACTCCAGGCTGTATTGGGCGCGGGTGATGTAGAGCAGCCGGGCGCGGGTGTTCTGAGCGGGCGCGTCCCGCAGTTTTGGCAGCAGAAATTGATGCGTACTCATAAAAACTTCCCCTTTCCAGGGCGCAAGATAATAAAAAAACCATTCAGCAGGCTGATAAAGCATATTATAAGATAAAAATGCAGATTGTGCAACCTCCAAAAAAATCTGCCCATTTCAGAAAGAATATGAGCTTAAGGGGGGGTGAACGTGAAAGCAGGCAGTTTGTGGATTATCAATTTTGTACAAAGAAGGCCAAAAGATGTACCGCGCTTTTGCACAAATAACAAAAAGAGCAAGATATATAAAAAGTAAAGCAATATAGGAATAGAAAAAAACCGTCAAAGGAGTATAATTCAAGTTGTGAACTATGGGGGAGGCAACCAGCCTCCGCATCTGTTCCAAACAATTTTTAAGGAGGAAAACAGGAAAATGAAAAAGATTCTCAGCATCATCCTGGCTGCCATGATGGTCCTTGGTATGCTGGCCGGCTGTACCGGCAACAACACCGAGACCCAGCAGCCCGAAGCGCCCAGCACTCCTATCGAGGAGAGCACCCAGCCCAGCGAGGAACCCAGCGTGGAGCCCAGCGAGGAGCTGCCCGTTGACGTGACCATCAAGGTCGCCGCCATCGAGACCGCTTACGGTGCCGATATGTGGAAGAACGTCGCCGAGGCCTTCACCGCCGAGACCGGCATCAAGGTCGAGCTGGTGACCGAGAAGAATCTGGAGGACGTTCTTGATCCCCAGATGCAGGCCGGCAACTTCCCCGACGTGGTCCACCTGGCCACCGGCCGTGAGGCCGCTATGACCGAGCAGTTTATCAACGACCGCCTGCTCACTGATCTGACCGACGTGCTGTCCATGACCGTTCCCGGCGAGAGCACCAAGGTCTCCGACAAGATCGTCGGCGGCTTCACCGACACCAGCGTCACCAACCCCTATGACGACGGCCACACTTATCTGGCCCCCATGTTCTACAGCCCCTGCGGCCTGTTCTACAACGCCGGCCTGCTGGAGGAAAAGGGCTGGGATCTGCCCACCACTTGGGACGAGATGTGGGCTCTGGGCGATACCGCCAAGGCCGAGGGCATCTACCTCTTTACTTATC
>CATJRT010000343.1 GCA_949742895.1 uncultured Eubacteriales bacterium
ACACAGGAATACTTTGTGTATTTCAAGTCAAATCAACGCAGCACGGCGGAAAATGTGCAAGCTGGCTGTGTACGGATAATTTTGGGATAGGCTCTAAATCCGCCGACTCCGCAAGCTGTCCTGCTCCGCCTCGGCCTTGGCCCGTTGTTCACAACGGCTCCGCACTTCTCCTACCGTCTCCGCCAGGCTCTGGCCCCCGGCAGACACGGTGATGTGGGCGCACCGCTCATACATCGGCGCACGGTACTGGTATTCATCGGCCAGGTTTCGGCCGGAGGGGAGGGCCACGCCCCGGGCGGCCAAGTCCCCCACCCGCTCCGCGATTTCCTCCAGCGTATGCTCCAGGTACACCACTGTGCCCAGTTCCCGCATATGGGCGATGGCTTCCTCCCTGCACACACAGCTCCCGCCGGGGGCGATCACGGTCCCGCAGCAGTCCAGGGAACAGATGGCGTCCCGCTCCAGGTCCAGAAAACGCTCCACGCCCCGGCTGTCGATCAGCTCCTGGAGCAGCGCTCCCTCCCGCTCCTGGATGAGCAGGTCCACGTCCAGAAAGCCCATGCCCAGGGTCTTGGCCAGCACCACACCCACAGTGCTCTTGCCTGAGCCTGGCATCCCAATCAAAATAATGTTGTCCATCTGAAGCTCCCCTGATACCAGTTTTCTCCATCCGGCCGAACGCAGTCCGGTCGAAACGTAATAAGTTATTATATCAGGCAAATCGTTCCAGTGCAAGAGCGCCTGGCCATTTCCTCATGGCCGGGTACGCATCAGGGCAGCACCTTCACCAGCAGAAGCTGTCCCTTCTCCAGCGACACCTCCGCCGTCTGTCCAGGCAGAGGCTCGTTGCTGATGCCGTACTGGTACTCGCAGGAAATTTCCGCCCCGTCCAGAGGGTACTTGGCATTTTTGATAACGATCCCCCGGGCTGTCCCCGAGATATTCAGCAGGGAGAAAAAGGCGTACCGGTCCGGGATAAACGCGGGCTTGCTTGAGATGATCTCAAACTCCGAGAAGTCGTCCACTGCCGCCGCCCGTTTACCCTGCCCATCCAGCATCAGCAGGATAGACACGTTCCCCAATGTGTGGTCCAGCCGTCCGCCGATGACGCCCACCAGCAGAAAGTCCTCAAACCCCCGCCTCAGTGCCTCCTTCACCGCAAACACCGTGTCCGTATCATCCTTTTCACAGGGAAGCACGATGGTCTCTGCGTTCAGACGGGGGTTTTCGTAGGAGTCGAAATCGCCCACAATCAGATTTGGGGCGATGCCCAACCCCTCCCGGTGCCTCAGGCCACTGTCGCAGCAGATATAAAAATCATCCTCCCGCAGGTGGACACGGACCCGGTCGTACCGCCCGATGTCTGCCCCGCCGACAATCACGCACCGCTTCATCAAAAGGCTCCTTTCCCTGTTCAAGGCAATGGGAAAAGGCGTCCGCGGTTCCCCTTGGACGCCTTTTCCTTATTAAAACTCATTCAGCGCAACCGCTGCAGTATACTATGTAATTTGACCAGTATAATGAATTCGCGCCTCCGCGCTTCCTTACACGATGCCTGGGAAGGCCATGCAGAGGACAAGGCAAAGGATAGCCCCGATCAGGGTCATGATGACGGACTGCAGGAAAATAGGCATATACGCGTCCTTGATCTTAACCTGAGCGATACCGGTGGTCAGCAGGATCAGGCCGTTCACCGGCAGGGTCTCAAAGGTGGAGGCGGTGATGGCCGCCACACGGGCCAAGGCGTCCGGATTGACCAGCGGAGCCTCGGGCATACTCCAGATGAACGCGCCCGCGATCATGGGCAGGGCCATGCCAAGGGCCGCCGGGGGAGAGGAGGTGAAGGCCACGATGACGGCAACCAAGATGAGGGCCAGGGCCAGCGGAGGGATGGGCAGGCCGAAGAGCATACCCACGAAGGCGTTGAAGGTCTGGGTGTGCTGCACCACGGCGGCAAAGCCGGCGGCGGCGGTCAGGGTCATCAGGGCGGTAGCGCCCTCGGTGGCTCCGGCGTTGAGCTGGGCAAGGATCTTGCCCACCCAGGCGCCGGCCGCGCTCTTGGAGGCCTCGCCGGAGGCGGGGATGTACTGGCTCATGAGGATGACAGTAACCAGGATGCCGCACACCAGAGCCAGGGAGGCGTTGGTAGTCACCGCGAACAGGACGAATACCACCACCAGGGGCACCAGGGACACAAGCACGTTGGGACGCTTGTCGTCCATGGACTCGCCGGGGATCTGGATGGGGCCGGGATCGAAGGTCTCGCCCTTCTTCACCGCGCCGGTGACGAACTGCACGCAGATGAAGTAGATGCCAACCTCCATGATCACGAAGCAGATAAAGCCGGGGATGGCGGCCGCGCCGGGGCTGGTACCCAGCACGCTCATGCACAGGATGTTGTTGATGGACAGCACGAAGGGCGCGGAGTTAGCACCGCAGCTCAGCACCAGCAGGGCCGGGATCATGCGGCGGGGGATGCCCGCCTTGGCCGCCATGATCATGGCGATGGGGAAGGTGGCGAACACGGTGACAAAGCCGTCCACGCCGCCGAAGGTCATCACGACCTCGATGAGCAGCATGCACAGGACCACGCGCCTGATCTGCTTCATCTGGTCCTTGGTGGTCATCACAAGTTTCGCCACCAGGGTGGTGGCGATGGAGCCTGCGGCGCCGCAGGCAGTGAGCACCTTGCCGAACAGAGCGCCCAGGAAGATGGTGGGGAACACGGCGGAGATCATGCCGATGACGCCGCCGATGCTGCCGGAGATCTTACCGCCCTGGTCGGCATAGTCAACGGTGCCCACATGGAGCGCGGTGAACGCCTCGGTAATGCTGACCGGGGTGGTGACGAGCTCACCGTTCACAAAGTCGAAGGTGGTGATGGTCAGGACATTGGTCACAGCTACGATGATGCCGCACAACGGAGCCAGGTACAGCACGGACACGTTTTTGTAGGCGCCGTACAGGAAAATGGCCAGCGCCACGACGATGCCGATGATGCCAATTGGTGACATTAGATTTCCTCCCTTTTCTTTTTTAGGACCTGTATTCACATCTGAACACGCCGGGCAGTCAGGAAAACGCCCGCCCAGGCGGCGTATTATAGGTTGTGAAGGCAGATTCTTACAATAAAGCTGTATGACTGGTCTGCATACATACTATACCGTACCATATTGCGATATGTTTGGTGAAACAGCGCCCGGTTCACGCCTTCTTTTTCCGCGTCAGCAGGAACCAGGCAAGAACGACGATCACAAGTCCGCCCGCGAAGATATCCCAGAACCAGGCCTCCGGCAACACCCTGATAAAATAAAGGATGCCCATCACGGCGATGTACGCGCCGGTGGCCAGCATGATTTTCGCCTGGGCGGTCGCGCCGTTGGCGCGGACAATGTTGAGTCCCATCAAAAGGTCCAGCAGCCCGACGGCCACCACAACGAGCATAGCGTTGGCGCTGAAAAAAACAAGTCCCACGATGGCGGCGCAGGCCACGACCAGAAGAAGTTGATTTCCCTTCATAATATACTCCTCCCAGGCACAAGCGCAGGAACGGCAGCCGGAGGCGCTTCCATAGGCATCCATCCTTTCAAAAAAACACGTTGGGCCGTATTATATCTGATTTTGACGGTTTGCGCAAGAGGCGGCCCAGGATTTTTATCGGTTTTATTCGCCCCCCGAGGTCCTGCCCTTCCGGTATCATCCCGGAAAGCCAACACCTATAGAAGGATTTTAGCAGACTTTGCACAAAAAAGCAAGGGGGATCCGCTTCATATTTGTCAGATATTTAACCAAATATTATGCAGTCAGCCTATAGATTTCTTTTCCAAAAAAGTATATAATGAAAATTATAACATGCTCTGTACAGAGCGGTTCGTCTCAGGCCTGAGACAAACGATGAAAGATTAACTATTAGAAGTCAACCCCTAAAATGAAGGGCGGTGGAAAAAGTTAAGATGATTCAAGAAGGGTATAGCAAAGCAGAGGTCCAGGAGGA
>CATJRT010000344.1 GCA_949742895.1 uncultured Eubacteriales bacterium
AGCGCGCCGAAGGAAGAGCCTGCGGAAACAGCCGGGCAAAGCGCGCCGAAGGAAGAGCCTGCGGAAACAGCCGGGCAAAGCGCACCAAAGGAAGAACCTGCGGAAACAGTCACGCCGGAAGAACGCTATATATCCCCCAGAAGAAGTGTCGCCTTTATCGGGTCGGAATGCTATCCTTTCGTCAAAACCGGCGGTCTGGGCGATGTGATGTACGCGCTACCCAAGGCGCTGGTAAAACAGAACTGCGATGTAAAGGTCATCCTCCCGCGCTACAAGTGCATCCCGTGGGAATACCAGCAGAAAATGGTCTACCGCGGCTCTTTTCATATGGACCTCTGCGTAGACGGCAGGAACTTCTATGTGGGCATTATGGAGTATGTCTGGGACGGCGTGGTCTATGATTTCATTGACAACGAGGAATTTTTCAGCAGCGGAAATCCATATACCAATCTCATTGACGATATCCCAAAGTACTGCTACTTTGCGAAAGCTGCCTTGGCGGCACTAAACTACATGGATTGGATTCCCGATATTATCCATTGCCACGACTGGCAGGCCGCTTTGGTTCCCGTCTATCTGAGGACTCAGTTTGTCGACACCAAACTGACTACCGCAAAGACCATCCTGACCATTCACAACCTGCGGTTCCAAGGAATTTACAACATCCCAACCATCCGCTACTGGTCTGGACTGCCGGATTATGTCTTCAATAAGGATGCCTTAAAAGTAAAATACGAAGACGCTAATATGCTGAAGGGCGGGCTGACCTACTCGAATATCATCACCACCGTGAGCCAGACCTATGCCGGCGAAATTCAAGGCGCGTACTACGGCGAGACGCTGGACGCCCACCTGCGGTATCACTCCGGCAAATTGCGCGGCATTGTAAACGGGATCGATTATGACATTTGGAACCCGGATACCGATGGCAGGTTGTATGTAAATTACAACATCACCAACGTGCTGGACAAGAAGAAGGAAAACAAGCGCAGGTTGCAGGAGGAATTGGGACTGGTTCAGGATGACCACAAATTTGTGATCGGACTGATCTCCCGGTTGACGAACCAGAAGGGTTTGGATCTGGTCACCTCCATCCTCCCGCAGGTCATGGACGGGCATACGCAGGTTGTAGTGCTTGGCACCGGGGACTGCGGCTATGAGGATGCGTTTCGGTATTATGAGCATATCTACAAGGGGGACGTCTGCTCCAATATCATGTATGATGAGACGCGGGCGCACCGGATCTATGCAGGCGCAGACGCCTTGCTGGTCCCGTCCCGGTTCGAACCCTGCGGACTGACGCAGCTCATTGCCATGCACTACGGGACGGTGCCGATTGTCCGGGAGACCGGCGGCTTGAAGGATACGGTAGAGCCATACAATATGTACTTCAACACAGGAAACGGCTTCACCTTTGACCACTATGATGCCGGGCTGCTGTTGGACGCCATCAACAGGGCCAAGACGTTTTACTTTGAAAACCGCTGGTGCTGGGATGAAATGGTACAGCGGGATATGGGTAAGGATCTCTCTTGGGAAAATTCCGCAAAGCAGTATAAAGATTTGTATTTAGATTTGACCAGGTAGAAGCCTGTGTCATTTGCACAGGTAATACCGGTGTAAAGCCCCCTGGCCGGAGCCTTGGGGAAGCGTCCGGCTTCGTTTCGCCGGACTGTGGCTTGGGCACTTGGACCGCATAGCTTTTTTGCCAACAAAGCACAAATTTTTTAGCCGACTAAGGCCGTGAAATTGATGATTTCACGGCCTTTTTGCGGTACTTGACAGAGGATTTTGAAGCCTGAACCGTCTGTTTTGCAGTGCGTCTCAAAAGCGGCCCCGCCAGGTTCACCCCCGCAGGTGGAAAATCCTCTTACGATCTTGGACGGCGGCGTTACTGCAAGACGCCCAGCCGTAATGGACAGCGCTTTGTGTGGGCAAGCATTGGCGTGGGCGCGGTTGCTCCCCCAAAAACGGTTATTCCCGGCTGCTCTCCGGCAGCCGGGAATTCTGCAAAGAACGGAAATACCTGCTGTTATATCACAAAACGGTATCCCAGGCCCCGCACGGTCTGGATATGGACGGGCTTGGTCGGATCCTCCTCGATCTTCTGCCGCAGGCGGTTGACGTAGACCATGATGGCGTTCTCGTCCACGATAGACGAGCACCATACCAAGTCATAGATCATGTCTTTTGTAAAGATGCGGTCGACGTTGTCCAGGAACAGCTTCATCATAGCGTTTTCCTTGGAGGAAAGGGATATCTCGCGTCCGTTTTTATAAAAACGCAGGGTACTGGCGTCATACCGGAACGGTCCGGCGGAAATGACGCTGCTGGCTCCCGTTGCTCCGCCCCGGCTGCGGCGGATGAGGGCCTTCACCTTCGCACCCAGCGTAACGGGATTGAAGGGCTTTGTAAGGTAATCATCCGCGCCGATCCCCAACCCGTAGAGGGTGTCATAGTCCTCCTTCCGGCCGCTGACGATGATGATGGGAAGCTGAAGCCCCCGGCTGCGCACGGTCTGGATCACCTCAAAGCCGTCCATCCCCGGCATATTCACATCCAGCAGCATCAGATCGTAGCTGCCCCGCTCCAGCCGCTCCAGGGCCACCCGTCCATTCCGCGCGGTATCTGCACAAATGCCGCTGCTTTTCATAACCTTACAGAGCATGGTGAGTACGGCTTCGTCATCGTCCACGATGAGGACTGCATCCTGCCTTTGCGCCATGAACTCCGCTCCCCTTTACACAAAAATTCCAATATGATAAAGTATACTTGATTTGAATATTTTTTCAAGGGGCGAGCGATATGAACAAGATTCCCCATCGAGACCGGTTTCAACGCCTGATGCCCATCGTGGCCTCTGCCGTCATCGTCGCCGGCCTGCTCATGATGGTCGCCGTGTTCCGTCACAGCCAGGATACCCTGGTGGACAGCCAGGACAGCCAGCTTATGCGCACCGCGCAATCGGTGGACAATAACATCATCGGGCATTTCAACTGGTACTGCTCCGACCTGGCGTATGTCATCAGCCGCTGGGGCTTCAAGGCTGCGGAACGCAGATGGCTCGACGGGGACGGCGCGGACGACCTGCTCCGCCTCCTGCGGGAGACGCCCCTGTCCCGCACCGAGGTAGTGGAGAATATGCTGGTCATCCGGGATGGTGCGGTGGCGCTGTCCACTGAGGGATCCACGGACTATACGAGCGTAATCCGGCTGGGGGAGAACAACGGTGCGGACATCTGGCTCTGCCTGGATGGCGGCGGCCGGCCCTGTGTGGCCCTGGTGCAGCCCGGGGAGAACGCCGGCTACGCCACCGTCATCGACGGCGAGACTTTTTTTGCGCTGTCTGAGCGGCTGTCCGCCGCCGAGCCTCGGGATCAGATCCTGCTGGTGGACGGGGCCGGACAGTATTTTTTCCACCGCACCGCCCAAGGCATCCGAGTCGAGGCGGTGGAGGAGGCCCTGGCGCTGGACGCAGACGCCCACTCCGGCCTGTGTCATATGCTGGAGACCCAGCGCTCCGGCCAGCCGGACGCCGCCTTTTTCCGGGCCGACAGTCTGACGGAAAGAGAGCACCATACCGCCCGCATCGCCATACTTCCTGCCCCGGGCAATGTGAACGGCTGCTTCACAGTGGGCATTGCCGGGAGCTATGACCAGCTCGTCCAACCTTTGCGGTCTGCGGCGGTGCAGATGATCTTATGCAGCGGCGCCATCGTGGCGGGCGCGGCTATCCTGCTCCTGTTCCTGCGGCGTTCCCGGCGGCGCCACCAGCAGACTCAGGCGGAGCTGGACCTGCTGCGGCAAAAGACCCAGGCCATGGAGGAGCTCAGCGCCCAGACCCAGCAGATCGCCCACCGCCAACGGCTGGAGACCATTGGCACGCTGACCTCAGGCATCGCCCACGAGTTCAACAACCTTCTCACGCCCATCATGGGCTACAGCATCCTCATTTTGGAGAAGCTCCCTGCGGAGGACACGGAGTCCTATGACAACGCCCTGGAGATCTACAACGCGTCCCAGAAAGCGAAGAAGATCATCTCCCGCCTGTCCAACCTGTCCCGGAAAAACGCTCCGCAGACGTTCCGGGCCATCAGTCCGGACCGGCTGGCGGAGCAGGTGCTGGAGGTCGCCGGTCCGGTGCGGCCCAAAGCCGTACGCATCGAGACCGGTTTCGCCTGCGGGGAACGGGATGTGTTGGGCGATGAGACCCAGCTGTTCCAGGTGCTGCTCAACCTGGTGCTCAATGCCTTCGAGGCGCTGGACGCACAGGGCGGGACAGTGCGGGTGTCCACCGCAGTCCAGGGCAGCTATATCGCCCTTCGGGTGGCGGACAACGGCCCCGGCATCCCAGAGGAGGCGCGGGACAAGATATTCGATCCCTTCTTCACCACCAAAGGCTCGGGAAAGGGCATCGGCCTGGGCCTTGCCATCGTATACCAGATCGTGGAGGCCCACGGAGGGTCCATCGCCATGGAGGCCGCCGCCGGACAGGGCACCGCTTTCACCGTGACCCTTCCCGCTGTCCGGGGGGAGAGTCCGCCCGCAGCAGAGCTTGAGTAAACAGGACCCCGCCGGAGACTCCGGCGGGGTCTGTTATTTCCTTAACAAATATTCAGCAAGCGTATATCTCCCATTAAGGAAGGGCAAGTAAAATAGGGGAAAAGGAGGCGCTGCCATGCTGGAACAAATCGTAGAATACGCCTTGGATATCCTGATCCCCCTGTGCGAGGGCATGGGAATCCTGGTCATTGCCATATCCACCCTTTCGGCCTTCTGGCAGTACCTTCGGGGGCTGTTCCGCTCCGGTTCACGGGACATCAAGTCGGAATTGGCCTCTGGGCTGGCCCTGAGCCTGGAATTCAAAATGGCCGCCGAGATTCTCAAAACCGTCCTGGTGCGGGACATGACCGAGCTGATGGTGCTGGGCGCCGTCATCATCCTGCGTGCCTTGCTGTCATTCCTGATCCATTTTGAAATGAAGCAGCATGACAATACCACACAACATATTTAGGAGGAATCGAGCATGAAGACCAAACGCATCCCCGCGCTTCTGCTGGCCGTGCTGCTGCTCACCGGGCTGCTGGCCGGCTGCGGCACCACCGTAGTCGTGGTGGAGGGAGACAAGAAGCCCTCCAGCAGCGCTCCTGCTCCGGAGCAGAGCGGGCAGACCGATCCCACTGACGTCCCTGATCCCACCAACGATCCCGTGCAGCCCTCCGGGGGCGAAGCTGTCAAGACCGGCTTGTTTGTCTCCACCAGCCTGGGCAGCAGCAAGGACGCCTCCGCCGAGGGCGACGGCGTGGCCCAGAGCGACATCGTTCTTATCGCCGTCACGGTGGACGCAGACGGCGTCATCGACAGTTGCGTCATCGACTCCATCCAGGCCAGGATCGGTTTCGATACCGAAGGCAAGCTCACCGCCGACCTCCACCACCTTCCCCAGTAAGAACGAGCTGGGCGATGCCTATGGTATGCGCGGGGCCAGCTCCATCGGCAAGGAGTGGAACGAGCAGGCCCAGGGCTTCTCCGCCTACGTCACCGGCAAGACCTTGGCTGAGATCGCCGGTCTGGCAGTGGACGAGGGCGGCAAGGCCACCGGCACCGACCTGGCCGCCACCGTCACCGTGGGCATCGGCGAGTTCCAGGAGCTCATCGAAAAGGCTGCGCAGTGAGCGATATAGGGGCGGGCTCACCGGCCTGTCCCTGAACGAAAACAGAGGAGGGAACGGGATGAAAAAACGGCTCATGGCGCTGGGACTGGCCCTGTGCCTGCTCAGCGGGTGCGCCGCCGGGGCGGCTCCGCCTGCCCCAAACGGCCTCAAACGGTACGAGGCCAGCTTTCTCACCCTCTTCGACACCGTGACGACCATCGTAGGCTATGCCGAAAGTGAGGAGGCGTTTCGGGATACGGCCCAGCAGTTCCACGACCAACTGCTGGAGTACCACCAACTGTTCGACATCTACCACGACTATGACGGCGTGGTCAATCTGAAAACCGTGAACGACCGCGCCGGAGGCGGCCCGGTGGAGGGGGACGGGCGCATCATCGACCTGCTCCTGTTCTGCCGGGAGCTGGAGCAGCTCACCAGGGGCCGGGTGGACGTGACCATGGGCAGCGTGCTGTCCCTGTGGCACGAGGCCCGGCAGGCCGGGGTGGACGACCCGGAGCACGCCGCCCTCCCGGACGAGACGGCCCTTGCAGCGGCGGCGGAGCACACCGGCTTCCATCTGCTGGACATCGACCCCGGCGCATCCACCGTCCGGCTCACCGACCCCCTGGCCCGCCTGGACGTGGGCGCGGTGGCCAAGGGCTACGCCGTGGAGCAGGTGTGCCGGGAGGCCCCCGCAGGGCTGCTGGTCAGCGTGGGCGGGAACGTCCGGGCCACCGGGCCCAAGCCCTCCGGCGAGCCCTGGGTGGTGGGGGTGCAGTCCCCCGGCAAGGACCGGGCGGATTATCTCCACACCCTGTATGTCTCTGACCTGTCGGTGGTGCGCAGCGGCGACTACCAGCGCTACTACACGGTAGACGGCGTACGGTATCACCACATCATCGACCCGGATACCCTGTCTCCGTCACAGCAGTGGCGGGCGGTGACGGTGGTGTGCGCCGGCTCCGGCCTGGCCGACGGCCTGTCCACCGCCCTGTTCCTCCTGCCATATGAGGAGGGGGAGGACCTGGCCCTGCGCTGCGGCGTCCAGGCCATGTGGGTGGCCCACGACGGAACGCAGCTCTACACGGACGGCTTCCAACAGCTCGTCCGGACCTGATCTCTTTTATTTTGAGAGGTGATATACGATGAGATCCCTGTTTTTCGGCGGTGTACACCCGGATGGATGCAAGTCCCTCAGCGCCGCTTCCATTCCTGCCGCCATGCCCCTGCCCGCCCGGGTGTCCATCCTCCTGCGGCAGCACGTCGGCGCCCCCTGCAAGCCCCTGGTGTCCGTGGGGGACACAGTGCGCATGGGTCAGAAAATCGGCGACGGCGAGGGGCTGTGCGTCCCCGTCCACGCGTCGGTGTCCGGCGTGGTGGAGGCCATCGAGGACTGTCCCCATCCCAGCGGCGGCCTGTGCCCCGCCATCATCATCAAAAATGACTTTCTGGACACGCCCGGCTCCGCCCTCCGGCCCCATCCCGATCCCAGCGGGCTGGCCCCGGGCGAAATTGTCTCCATCATCCGGGAGGCGGGCATCGTGGGCATGGGCGGCGCGGCCTTCCCCTCCCACGTCAAAGCCGCCCCCGGCACGGACGGCATGGACACCCTCATTGCCAACGCCTGCGAGTGCGAGCCCTACCTGACGGCAGACGACGCCCTGCTCCGGAGCAGGCCGGAGGACGTGCTCCGGGGGCTGGCCCTGCTGGCCCAGGTGCTGAAGCCCCGCCGGGTGGTCATCGCCATGGAGGACAACAAGGAAAAAGCCGCCGCCGTCCTCCGGGAGCGGCTGGCCAAGTTCCCGGACATGGAGCTGAAGGTGCTCCCCACCCGCTACCCCCAGGGGGCGGAAAAGCAGCTCATCCAGGCCGTCACCGGGCGGCAGGTGCCCCCCGGCGGTCTGCCCAAGGACGTGGGCTGCACGGTGTTCAACGCTGCCACCGCCGCCGCAGTGTGCCGCGCGGTGTACGACGGCATACCGCTGATCGAGCGCATTGTCACTGTCACCGGCGAAGCCGTCAAGGAGCCGAAAAACCTCACCGTACGGATAGGCGCTTCCTTTGCCGGCGTCATCGCCGCCGCAGGCGGGCTGACGGACGGCGTGTGGAAGGTGCTGTCCGGCGGCCCCATGATGGGGGTGGCCCAGGGAGACCTGTCCGTCCCCACCGCAAAAGGGGTCAACGGAGTGCTGTGCTTATCCACTGCTCAGGACGGGGAGAGCGGCCACCCTGCCTGCATCCGCTGCGGCAAGTGCCTGGAGGTGTGCCCCATGCGCCTGGAGCCGCTGTACCTCTACCGCTTTGCCAACGCCAAGGACCTGGCCGCTTTGGAGCGGCTCCACCTCACCGACTGCATCGAGTGCGGCTGCTGCGCCTACGCCTGTCCGGGCAAGGTGCCCCTGGTGCAAGGCTTCCGGGCCGGAAAACGTGCGCTGAAGGAGGGGAAGGCAAAATGAATCTGACGGTAAGCGCTTCTCCCCATATCCGGGGGAAGGACACCACCCGGCGGCTCATGCTGGACGTGGTCATCGCCCTGCTCCCGTCGCTCATCGCCGGGGTGCTGGTCCACGGCATCCGGGCCGCAGCAGTGGCAGCGGTGTGCGTATGCGCCTCCCTGTTGGGAGAGTGGCTGTTCCGGCTGGCCACCCGGCAGCACTGCACCATCCCAGACGGCTCCGCTGCCGTCACCGGGCTGCTGCTGGCCCTGACGCTCCCCGCCTCCGCGCCCTACTGGCTGGCCGCTGTGGGCGGACTGTTCGCGGCGGTGGTGGTCAAGGCCCTGTGCGGCGGGCTGGGGCAGAACGCCTTCAACCCCGCTCTGGGGGCCAGGGCCATGCTTATGCTGCTGTTCCCCGCATACCTCACCCGGTTTCCCGCTCTGGGCGCGGAGCTGCCCCTGTTCGGGCTGAACGCCGCCGACGTGGTCACCGAAGCCACTGTCACCAGCAAGGCGGTAACCCGGGCGGTGAACGCCGCTGCGGCCTGGGTCACCGGAGCGGACGTGTCCTCCGGCGCGACGGAATGGGGGGCTGAGATGAAAAACAACGCATTAAAGCTGAATTTCCTGCTGGTTGCCGTAGTGGGGGCCACCTGCCTGGCGCTGCTGCTGGCGGGAGCGCTGGCCCCTATGGCCACCCTGCCGAAATTCGACCTGACCATGATGCTGGCCCTGAGCCTCATCGCCCTCACCATCGAGGCGTACTGGGGCCCTGTCCCGCAGTATCCCTGGCCGACCACGGTGGTGCTGGGCGGCGTGACCTTCGCCCTGCTGCCCTGGTGCGCGGGGGTAGCCGGAGCAGTCCCGGTGTGGATGCTTGGCCTGTGCGGCGCCGCTGTATTCGGGATCTCCACGCTGCTCTACGCCTCTATCCGGGAGCGCATAGTCACTGGGACAAACTCCCGTCTGGCTCCTGTGGGCAACGCCTTGCTGCTGTTCCTGGCAGGGCAGTTCCTGATGGGCCTTCTCTGAACGAAGAGCAGACTTGGAAGCTGAACCAAGCGCCTTAGCGCGGCATCTACACGGCCAAAATCGTCGCCTGCCGGTTAGGCAAGGCAAATGATCGTTTTGAAGCCGGTACCGCCCCACCCAATGGGTGGGGCGGTCAGCTTTTTCCCTGGGAAATCCCTCCGCCACACAAAGTCAAGGGCCACAAACTATCGAAAGATGCAGGCATTTTACCAGACATTGTCAAAAGGCTGTGACGATGCTACAATTTCATTGACTATCTCTTTTGATGCAAGAGAGTATGCGCTACGTGGAACCCGCCGAACAACACACAAAACAGTTGCCAAGAAGCCTGTGAACAGAGGAGGCGGTATATATGCTGCTACGCCAGTTAAATTATTTTTCCTCGCGGTGGTGGAATCGGGCGGCTTCACCGAGGCCGCAAGCGCTGCCACATCTCCCAATCCGCCGTGTCCCAACAAATCCAGGCGCTGGAGCAAGAGCTGGGTATGGAGCTGCTGCACCGGAGCAGGCGGAAATTCACCCTGACAGCGGCGGGGGAGTACTTTTACCGGAAAGGCCGCCCCTTGCTGAAAAAACTGGACTGCCTGTGCCAGGAGACGGCGGAGATGGCCCGAGGCTCCGCGCCTACGCTTCGGGTGGGGTATCTCAAAGGGTATAGCGGTCCGGAGTTTCAGTTGGCGGTGGCGGAGTTTGCCCAAACCCATCCGGAGGCAGCCGTGGAGATCATAGACGGAAGCCACGAGGACCTCTATCCTTTTTTGTGTGGACGCGGCTTAGGCCCCATTTTTTAAACAGATCCTGAGCCGGGAACGCTGCCGGAAAGATGGTTGGAGCGCTGCGAAGTGGAGCAGGAACAGCAAATCAACGATTCCATTGCCGTGAATCAGGCCATGAAATGCAAAAAGGCAACGTGATTTTACAATCACGCTGCCTTCTGCGGTAACAGCTCCCTATTACCTTGAAGCCTTGGAATTCAAGGCTTTTCGTGGTACGGCTGAAGGGATTCGAACCCCCGACCTTTTGGTTCGTAGCCAAACACTCTATCCAGCTGAGCTACAGCCGCATACTGCTGTCCATTCTTTTTAACAGCTATATTATATTACCACATCATGAAAAAGAATGCAAGTGTTTTTTTGCTTTTTCTTATGTTTTTCTCAATGGCGTTTGCAGCCGGTAAGGTATCCCGTACAGGAGGAAAATTTTTTCAAAAACAACGTCCCTCCCCGCAGGAAGGGACGCTGCCGAACTGTTGAGGTATGGCTTATTGCGTGTCTTTAATCGCGGCCTGGGCGGCGGACAGCCGGGCGATGGGCACGCGGAAGGGGGAACAGGACACGTAGTCCAAGCCTGCCTTGTGGAAGAACTCCACAGAGGAGGGGTCGCCGCCCACCTCGCCGCAGACACCCAGGTGGATGTCGGGGCGGGTCTGACGGCCCAGCTTGGCGGCGA
>CATJRT010000345.1 GCA_949742895.1 uncultured Eubacteriales bacterium
CCCGCCCCCGACCGGCCCGGCGCGGCGATGAGGTACCGGCACCCCACCTCGCCCCCCTTAGCCAGGACCAGGCGGTAGCCCCCGTCCGTCTTCTCAATGGCGGCCACCTCGGTGTGGAAGGCGAACTCCAGCTTGTCCTTCAGCCCCTCGTAGATGTTGGTGAGGATGCGCAGGTTGTTCTCGGTGCCCAGGTGTTTGCACCGGGCCTGGAGCAGATGCAGGTCGTATTTCAGCGCCTCCCGCTCCAGTGCGCGGGCCTCGGTGGTGGCGGTGGAGTAGACCTCGGTGGTAGCCCCGTGCTTCACGTTCAGAGCGTCCACATAGTCGATCAGCTCCATGACCTCCTTTTCGTCCAGGAAGTCGGTGAGCCAGCCGCCGAAGGCGGTGGTGAAGTTGAATTTGCCGTCGGAGAAGGCTCCCGCGCCGCCAAAGCCGCACATGGTGCCGCAGACCTTGCACTGCACGCAGGAGCGGACCCTGCCCGCCACGATGGGGCACTGGCGGCGGTAGATATCGGCTCCCTGGTCCACCACCAGCACACGGGCGGAGGGGCATTTAAGGGCAAGCTCGTAGGCGGCGTAGATGCCCGCCTCGCCGGTGCCCAATATCATCACGTCGTAGTTGGTATTCATGGTGCGGCTCCTCTCGTATTTGGTGTGCCGCAGGGACACGGCAGACATCTTATTATATCATAGATATGAGGGCTTGTGTGACTTTATTTTGAATTCGTTAGGGAAGTCCTGATTCAACCGGCAGGATGCCACCGGCGCACTGAATCAGCACTTCCTTAAAGTCTACGGCCCGTAGGTGGACAGGGGCGGGGCGGCATGGTATGCTGAGAGGGAAAACGAGGTGAACGACATGGACAGTTATGTCACCGGCGGAACGGTGAAACGGCTCCGGGAGGGCCGCCAGATGACCCAGGTGCAGTTGGCGGAGCAGCTCAGCGTCAGTGACAAGGCGGTGTCTAAGTGGGAGACAGGCCGGGGCTTCCCCGACATATCCCTGCTGGAGCCGCTGGCCAGTGCGCTGCATATCTCGGTGCCCGAGCTGCTCAGCGGGGAGCAGGTGGTAAACGCCAACCGGGCGGCCAATATCCTGCGCTCAACTCTGTACGTCTGCCCGGTGTGTGGTAACATCATCCACGCCGCTGGGGCGGCGGCGATTTCCTGCTGCGGGGTGTGCCTTCCGCCCTTGGAGGCGGAGGAACCGGATGAGGGGCACAGACTGGTCCGGGAGAGCTTTGACGGGGAATATTTTTTCTCCATTCCCCACGAGATGCGCAAGGACCACTATATTTCCTTCATGGCCTACGTGACCACCGGGCGGTTCGACCTGGTGAAGCTGTACCCCGAGGGCCAGCCCGAAGCCCGGTTCTACCCCTGGGGCGGCGGGTATCTGTACTGGTACTGCAACCGTCACGGGCTGTTCCGGGAGAAGCTGTAACGCTCCGGCTTGATAAGCGGTGAGGCGTATGATATACTGGCCTCATCCAAATGTGTCGAGGTGGTATGCGTGAAGCGCTGCATTGTCCTGAGCGGGATCGTCAGAAAATAAACGATACTCAGGAGGTAACAGGATGATCCCGCAGTGGAAAATTTATCCCCGCTCCCAGGGGCACAGTACGGTCTACCTGCAAAATGTGGTGACCGATCCCTCCATTTCCGTGGGGGAGTACACCGTTTACGACGATTTTGTCAACGACCCCAGGGATTTTCAGCGCAACAACTTGCTCTACCACTATCCCGTCAACCACGAGAGGCTGGTGATCGGGAAATTCTGCTCCATTGCCTGCGGCGCAAAATTTTTGTTCAACAGCGCCAACCACGCCCTGGGCAGCCTGTCCACCTACCCCTTTCCCATCTTCTTTGAGGAATGGGGGATCGGTGTGGAGGAGATTCCCCGGGCCTGGGACAACAGGGGGGATATCGTAGTGGGAAACGACGTCTGGATCGGCTACGAGGCCATCATCCAGGCGGGGGTGACCATCGGCGACGGGGCTGTCATCGGCACACGGGCCCTGGTGACGAAGGACGTGCCACCCTACGCCATCGTAGGGGGCGTCCCGGCGAAGCTCATTCGGAAGCGGTTCGGTGAGGATACGGTAGAAGCCCTGCTGGCGCTGCGCTGGTGGGACTGGCCGGAGGAGCGCATCGCCGCCAACTGGGAGGCGATCCAGTCCGGCCGCCTGGGCGAGCTGAAGTGAACAAAAAAAAAAGGAAGTGCGGCGCAAGCCGTACTTCCTTTTTTGTGTTGAAATTAGGATATTGCCGCGCTTCTATGTTGCCGCGCTCCGATTGGGCACATAGCCGGGCCTATGTGGCTGACCTCGCGCTTCTTAACGGAAGTACAGCGCCCCAGAGTCGAACAGAGGCTGGAGCTTCTCGCCGGGGATGTTCTTCGCCACGAACTCGCCCCGCCGCTCGCTGTGGCCCATTTTGCCAAACACCCGGCCGTCGGGGGAGAACACGCCCTCGATGGCGCATACCGAGCCGTTGGGGTTCACCGCGATATCCATGGACGGTGCGCCGGACGCGTCTACATACTGGGTGGCTACCTGTCCGTTGGCGATGAGCTGGTCTACCACTGTCTGGGAGGCCACAAAACGGCCCTCTCCGTGGGATACAGGGATGGTGTAGAGGTCGCCCACGTGGCTGAGCAGCATCCATGGGGACTTCACCGAGCAAACACGGGTGGTGACGTACCGGCTCTGGTGCCGCCCGATGAGGTTGTATGTCAGGGTGGGGCTGTTTTCGTCCACGGAAGAGATTTCGCCATGGGGGAGCAGCCCCAGCTTCAGCAGTGCCTGGAAGCCGTTGCAGATACCAAGCATTAAGCCGTCCCGGTGCTTCAGGAGGTCGTGGACCGCGTCCGTCAGCCGGGGGTTGCGGAAGAAGGAGGTGATGAATTTGGCGGAACCGTCCGGCTCGTCGCCGCCGGAGAAGCCGCCAGGGAGGAACACGATCTGGGCGTTTTTGATAGCCTGCTCCAGCTCCTGGGCGGACTGGGCCAGGGCGTTCGGGGTCAGGTTGCGGATGACCACCGTCTCCGCGTCCATCCCGGCCCGCAGGCAGGCCCGGACAGAATCGTACTCGCAGTTTGTGCCGGGGAACACGGGAATGACCACCTTCGGGCGGGCAATCTCCCCGCTGAACACCGCCGGGGAGCGGCGGTCGTAGGAGACGGCCTCCACCGGCTGGTCCGTGCCCGCGCGGGTGGGGTAGACCTCCTCCAGCGTACCCTCGTTGAGTCTGAGCAGCTCGTCGATGGGAGCGGAGTCGTCTCCAATCTTTACAGCGGGTTCGGCAGTGGTCGTACCAATCCTGGCATACAGGCCATCCGGGTGGCAGTTGCCGATGTCCTCCGTCAGCTCGGCGGCGATAGCTCCGCACCGTGCCGCATACCACGCCGCGCCGCCCTTGTCCAGAGACTGGAAGCCCACGCGGTTGCCGAAGGACATCTTCATCACGGCCTCGGCCAGACCGTCCTCCACCGCCCAGGCGGCCCGGATCTTCCCAGCCTGCGCCAGCCTGTGGAACGATTCCCACGCCGCTGTGCAGCGCTCTGCGCTGCCGTCCAATCCATCCTCCTGGAACAGGTAGACCGGATGCCCCGCCTCCTTGAACTCGGGGGAGAGCACGTTCCCGGCCTTCACGGGGGCGATGGCGAAGGAAATCAGCGTGGGCGGAACGTCCAGGTCCAGGAAGGAGCCGGACATGGAATCCTTGCCGCCGATGGCGGCGGCGCCGTAGTCAAGCTGAGCGTCCAGCGCACCCAGCAGGGCGGCAAAGGGCTTGCCCCAGCGGGAGGGCTCGTCCCGCAGCTTTTCAAAGAATTCCTGCATGGTGAGGTAAACGGCTTTGTAGTCCGCCCCCGCCGCCACCAGCTTGGCAATAGAGGCGGTCACCGCATCATAAGCGCCCCAGTAGGG
>CATJRT010000346.1 GCA_949742895.1 uncultured Eubacteriales bacterium
ACTGCGTCTTCCCCTCCGACAACCCCAAGGACGATCTGGTGCCCCCCATGCAGATCCGGACGCTGGATAACCAGGCCCCCACGGTGAAGCAGGAGTTCAGCCCTGACGGCGAGACCCTGACGCCCAACGCCGACAACTCCATTCTGCTGGTGTTCTCCGAGCGGGTGCTGGGCGTGCAGGACGTCAACGGCAAAAAGGTGACCAGCAACTTCCTGGAGCTCTATGACCAGGTGTTGACCGCCAGCAGTGTGGGCAAGGGCGAGAAGGAAGCCAGGGATGCCTTGGCCTCCGCCCTGTCCGCCCATATCAAGCTCTGGCGGGTGGACAGCAAGGGAACGGTGTGCCCGGACCCCCGGACCTCGGCCAATGAGAATACGGCGGATCTGGACTGGATTGTGGACTTTCGCAAGGCCCGGGTGGAGATGGACACCTCCGGCACGGGAGAGATGATCATCACCCTGCCCTACAATGAGAATTTGGTGGACAGCGGCCTGAACCTGGCCAGCGGCGCGACCTATTACTTCACCCTCACCGGCATTGAGGATATGTCCAATAATAAAATGGAGGGCATCCGGGGCGTGACCACCCTGCCCCGGTTCAAGACCCTCTCCGCCACGGTGAACCTGGATATCGCCAACACCATGACCATCGACGGCGTGGGCGGGGATAAGATCGCGGATCTGAGCTTTACCCTGACACCCACCGGCACCAGCAGCGTGGAGGCCGGGACGCTGTGGGACCTGCTGCTGTGGACCGACACGGCCATGGCCTATGAGCTCTACTCCCGGACCCAGACCGGCCCGGACACCTGGGGCGCATGGGAACTGGAGGGCACCGTCTCCGTGGACCCCTCCGGCGGCCAGGGCGGCAAGACCTACGTGAGTTTGATGAACTCCAAGGATCTCCGGGATACGCAGAACAAGTTTGAATCGCTGAACCGGCTGACCGAGGTGACGGAGTTCGCCGTCCATGTGAAGCGGGTGGGCTCCAGCGAGGACCGCACGTCCTGGAATGTGCGGATCGGCATGGGGGCCACCGTGATGGCCGGACCCTTCTCCGCCCTGCGGATCACCAGCCCGACGGTGGCCGGCGACCAGACCAACCTGGACGCCGGTAAGGCGGCGGGGGCGGAATCCATCGGCATCCCCGATCCCTTTGAGATGATTATCCCCATTGACGACAGCAAAGCGCCGGTGTTCCAGCCGGACTCCTACCCCCAGGTGGAGCCGGGCGATACCAACGCCATCCTGCGGGTGACCCTGGACCGGGACGGCTCCGTGTTTTACGCGGTGGCCCCGGTAAACAGCGACGGCAACAGAACGGGAACCAGTACCAACTATAACTGTGCGATCAAGCCGCTGCTTACAGGTACCCAGTCTCCCGTGCTGGGTGATATTCCGGAGGTGAATCCTGAGGCGGAGGCCGGAAAGGCCTATACAGACTCGCCTGCCTATCAGGACAGCCACCAAGGCCTGCCCCTGTCGTACCCTTACGTGACGGATATCACCGGCGGGATCACCAACGTCCCCGGCGTGGTCTCCGGCAGCAGCAAGAAGGACTTCCCCAACGGCATGACGGGTCTGATGATGCAGGAGCTGCTGATCGACGGCCTCAAGCCCGATACCACCTACATTCTCTATATCGTTACCCAGGGCAAATCTCCGATTTACTCGGATAACGTGCTGGCCTATCAGTTTACCACTATGAAGGCCATGCTGCCCAAGATCAACGTGATCCGAAACGGCAACACCAAGGGTACGATTGAGGTGGACCGGACCTCCCGGGTGAGCTACGCCCTGGTGCCCTCGGACTCCCTGACAGAGAACGGCAGCGGTTCCGCCTTTGTGGAGGAGTTCTCCGCAGCGAACGGCACGGCGAACAGTGATTGGGCGGGCATTAAAAACAACTCGCAGGATAAGACTTATGCGAATGTGAATACGGTATTGGACGCCATGCTGACCGGATACTATGAGTACAAGGACGGCAAGGATGAGTACGAGGGGTCCGTGTTCGATAATTTCGCCACAGACACCGCGAAGAACACATATGCCTCTTTGATTGACCAGACCTCCCAGGCCGGTGACTCGGACATCGCCATGACGGCCCGGGAGCAGCTGATCACGGTGACCCCGCCTGCCGACACCAATACCCTGCCCCTCAACATGACAGGTATGAAGGACGCCCAGCGCTATACCCTGCTGGTAGTGGGCCACACGCTCAACGGCTCCAAGAACGCCTTCCGGGCCTCCCGGCAGTACTACAACACGATGCAGGCCAAGCTGCGGGTCACGGACGTGACGGCGGGTATTGCCACAGATGAGCAGACTCAGACACCAGGAGTACCGGCGCCGCCGGTTACCGGCTCCGGCACCTTGATTATTGGTTTCAGTGATGAGCTGAACTACATGTTCAGGGACAGCACCACGGACAAGAGATATCCGCTGGATTTCTGCGACGCAGGCGCGAACGGACACACCACTGCCAACAATGTCGCCGGAGATTATAAGAACATCGGCAGCATGCTGACGATTTCGGCCCAGGGCGGCGGCGCGAGCATTTCGCTGGACAAAACAGGCGCGGCGGCCGGAACCCATACTCCCGTTGGAAATACGCTGACATTCAAGGTCACAAAGGTCCGGCCCAACAGCTTTGTCCGTCTCGGACTGAACCTGTGCGGCGCTACCCACAACATGCGGGACGGTCTGGTATTGACGGTATTCATCCGGTATGACGCGAAAACCGACACATGGGACGCGGAGATCAACCCCACAGAGTGGCTGAACTGATCCCTGCCGCAGGAGGGCGGACTGCCCGCCCTCCTGCCCGTCTGTATGAAAGGAGAGGAAGCACATGAATTGGAAACACCGGGCTGGGGCGCTGCTGCTGGCCCTTGTAACGGCGCTGTCCCTGGCTTTCCCCGCGGCGGCGGCCCCGCCGGGTACTTCGGTAGCTGTCACGGGGGTGACGCTGAGTCCCGGGACGCTGACGCTGAAAATGGGCGGCACGGAAACGGGAACTTTGACCGCCGCCGTTGAGCCAGCCGATGCAACAGACCAGAGTGTCACCTGGAGCAGCAGTAATTCTACTGTTGCTGAGGTGGATAATGGCGGCAAAGTAACGGCCAAAAGCGCGGGAACTGTCACAATTACGGTGAAAACAACGGACGGCAGCTTTACGGACACCTGCACGGTCACGGTAGCGCCCAAAGATCCGCCGTCCGTAACGCCTGAGGAGCTGAGGCTGGAACTGACCGCCACGCCCCAGGAGGTGGAGGCGGGAGAGAAGGCGACGCTGAGCCTCAAGCTGATCTCCAACACCGGCGTGAGAATCACCAAAGTCGAATGGAGCCCTCCCAGCGTGATTCAAAGCGAAAAATTCACCGGTGAAACGGCCACGGCGGCTTTTCTCAAGGATTCTGAGGGAAATCAGGAAGTGAAGGTTCGGGTAACCACCGATAAGATCACAGATGACGGATTTGCTGTTTTAGAGGATTCGATCATCATCCGCGTAACGCCGAAGGAGGAAAAGCCTCCGTTGGAGACGCCCGCCCTGGGCATCGCCATGAACCAGCGCTCCCCCGTCTACATCAACCGCAGCACCGGCACCACCCTCACGGCCCTCACCACTCCCAGCAACGCCACAGACCCGGTGACCTGGGAGATCGTCACCGGCGAGAATGTGGTGAAGCTGGTCCCCGATGAGGACAACGACCGCCGCTGCGTGGTGGAGGGTCTGGCTACCGGCGCGGCCACCGTCATTGCCAAGGCGGGCAAATACCAGACCGCCCCCTTTGTCATCGAGGTCTCCGGCATCACCCTGGACCCCCTCACCCTGGACCTCTTTGAGGGCGGCGAGCCGGGCACCCTGGTGGCCAGCCGCTACGGCGCAGCCCGGACC
>CATJRT010000347.1 GCA_949742895.1 uncultured Eubacteriales bacterium
CAAGGAAACCGTTCAGAAATGGTTGAGATTTTTCAGCCCCGCCCTTTGAGGCAGTCGCTGAACGCTTTCAGCTCCTGTTTTGCGTCTTTGGGGAGGCTGCTAAACTTTACGTTTCGAATGGCCCCCTCCAGGACGTACAGGTGGACCAGACAGACCTGGGGATAGAGCGTTTTCAGACGGAAAAACGCCTCCTTAGCGCCTGCCTCCATCAGCTCGTCCGGCGTGTCGATGCCAACAGCGATGAGCTTCCGCGCCATTTCTTTACCGATATTCATCATGGATGTCAATTCCGTCATAGCTTTCTCCTACAGTTCCTTCATTTTAAAGCCAATGCCCCACACGGATTCGATACAGTCCCCGGCGCCGGCGTCCCGGAGTTTTTTGCGCAGATTGCTCATGTGGGTTTTCAGCGAGCTTTCGGTGCAGTCTGGCGTGTCGGCGCTGATGCGCTCCAGCAGGGCGGACTTGGTGACCACGCGAGCGGGATCTATCATGAGCAGCTTCAGGATGGCGTACTCTGTCCGGGTGAGGTGAACCTCCGTCCCGTCCACCGTCACCGAGCGGGCGGAGGGGTCCAGGCGCAGGGTGCCAAAGACGGGCGCCGCGCCTTCGCGAAGGGGTGCGTCCCGCAGGCGGACCGCCACCCGGGCCAGCAGTTCCCGCAGAACGAACGGTTTGGTCACATAGTCCGCCGCGCCACCCAGCAGCAGGGCGGTCTTGCTGTCGATATCCGCCCGGGCACTGACCACGATGACGGGGACGCCAGCCAGCCGGGGCAGCACCTCCTCCCCGGACAGGCCAGGGAGCATCAGGTCCAGTAGCACAAGGTCGGGTAGGGCGCGGTCCACGGCAAGCAGGGCCTCGGTGCCGGAGTAGGCGCGGCTCACCCGGTAGCCCTCCTGTATCAGGGCTTCCTCCAGCAAGCCGCCGATGTGTACGTCATCGTCGATGACCAAAATGTGGTTCATAGCTAACCTCCGTTTCCCGCCTGCGTTGATATTGGGACCTGGAAACAGGCGTTACACTGTCCCCATTATAAGCGGCAGGACAGCATATATCCAGAAAAAAATTTGAAAATTTCATTAAAACGCGACCATCCCAGCCCGGATGGGCGCGTCACGTATGAAGATTATGTCTGGAGTAGCGTTTCCCGTTCCAGACTATCGCGCTGTTTGCGCAGGATGACATCCAGCAGTTCGGTAGTAGGATCGACATATACGCAGTGGCCGCATCCGTCCAGCGCAGCCAGTCGGCCCTCCCAGCTGTCATCAAAATCTACCCCCATCAGGGCAGGTATGCCCATGGTACGGGCCAGAATGGCGGCGTGGCTGTCCGGGGAGGGGTCCCGAGTGATGAAGCCCAGCAGCCTTTCACGATCCAGTTCCATCATTTCGCTGGGCGTCAAATCGTCCGCAGCCAAAATAGCCGGCCTGCCCTCTAGAATAGGAGGCTGGGTGGTACCGGTCAAAATGTTTACCAGCCGGTGGGAAACATCCTGCACGTCCGCTGCTCTGGCCCGCATATAGGCGTTTTCCATGGCGGCGAAGGTGGCGGCAAACTCCTGCCGGATGGTGGCTACGGCATACTCGGCGGTGGCGCTGCGCTCCTCAATGACGGTCTGCACTGCATCCAGATAATCGTCGTCCTCCAGCATCATCTGATGGATCTGGAAAATGACGGCATATGTAGACCCCACCGCCCCCAAAGCCTGCTGATAAATGGCTTCCAGTTGGTCGATAGCGGTCAACCGGGCGGATTCAAAGCGGTCCAGTTCCCCGGCGCAGGTGAGGGAGGAGCAGATAGAAACCGCCGGCTCGGTCCTGTGGTAGATATGGAGGGGACCGATGGCAATACGGTTCAAAATTGAGATTCCAATGGTTGTTTTCATGGTGAAAGTCCTCCTTGTGGGACGTGAAGAAATTTCTCCATGGCGGCGGCGCGGACGGCCCTGCCGCCTTAGCAGGGCGGCTTGGCGGCGGATCGAACGTGGGGCGCCGATGGGGCTCAATCAGGTCGAATGGTCAAATCCGGGCTGTTCCGGCGGTCAGCTGCCGGAAATAACCACGCCCTTCTGGATGATTGTGCGGATGTTCAATCCTTCATCCGCCAGGATTACGTTGCCGTAGCGGCCCGGCTCCAGGGAGCCGTAGTCTGCGTCGATGCCGATGCTCCTGGCGGGGTTCAGGGAGGCGGCCCGTACAGCGCTGACCAGAGGAACGCCCATGTCCAGCACGGCCCGCTTCATGCAGTCGTACAGGCAGGTGGCGCTACCGGCGATGGTGTCGGGATGTTCGGTAAGGGTGGCCCGGGGGCCGCACACCGTCACAGCCTGCCCGCCCAGGGAGTACTGTCCGTCGGGCAGGCCGCAGGCCTCCATGCTGTCGGCAATGAGTACCACCCGGTCGTCCCCGAAGGTGTTGAAGGTGAAGCGCACCACGGCGGGATGGATGTGGATGCCGTCGCAAATCAGCTCCACCTCGGCGTCCTCCTCAAGGGCGGCGAGGATAGGTCCGGGGTCCCGGTGGGTGATGCCTGGCATGGCGTTGTAAAGGTGGGTCATGTGGCTGGCTCCAGCGGCAAAGGCCTTCTTGGCTACGTCATAATCGGTGCAAGTGTGGGCGATGGAGATGCGGGTTTCGCCGTGGCAGGCTTCGATGAACTCCAGCGCACCCGGCTCCTCTGGAGCAATGTCCACCAGCTTGATGAGTCCGCTGCTGCGCGCCTGGAGGCGGCGGAACATTTCTACATCGGCCCGTTGCACGTACTTGGGGTTCTGTGCGCCCACCTTTTTGGGGCTAATATAGGGGCCTTCCATGTTGATGCCAACCAGGTCTGCGCCCTTGCCGTTTTTATGGGCGGCAGCGACATCCATGATGCCGTTCAAAATCTCCTCGCTGAAGGTCATGGTAGCGGGGCAGATGGCCAGTACGCCCTTGGAAGCCTCGAAATCCGCGATGGCCTGGAGGCCCGCCTCATCGGCGGCGCAGAAATCATGGCCCACCGCGCCGTGGAAATGGACGTCCACCAGGCCAGGCAGGGCATAGGCCCCAGCGGCGTCGACGACCTCCTCTCCGGCTGCGGGAGCTGCACCAAACACGATGCGGCCATCCCGGATGACCAGGTCCTTTTCC
>CATJRT010000348.1 GCA_949742895.1 uncultured Eubacteriales bacterium
ACGCTGGCGGTGAAGGACGTGCCCGGGACCTGGAACCGGCTGTACAAGGAATACCTTGGGGTGGACGTGCCCGACGACCGGCGGGGCTGCCTCCAGGATTCCCACTGGTCCGGCGGGGGCTTCGGGTACTTCCCCTCCTATGCCCTGGGCAGCGCCTATGGCGCACAGATGCTGAAGAACATGGAGGCGGAAATCGACGTGTGGGGGCCAGTGTCCAAAGGCGACCTGTCGAAGGTGTCTGAATGGCTGCGGGAGAAGGTTCACCAGTACGGCGGCCTGTTGGAGCCTGCCGGCGTGGTGGAGAACGCCTGCGGGAAATTTGATCCCACGGTGTTCGCCGACTACCTGGAGAAGAAGTACAGCGGGCTGTACGGACTGTGAGGCGGGACCATGGAGCTTGAACAGATCGCGGCCCAGGCCCGGACGGCAGTCACGGAGCTGCTGGACGCCGCCGGACTGGAACCGGGGGACCTCTTCGTGGTGGGCTGCTCCTCCTCGGAGGTGCTGGGAGGGACCATCGGCAAGGCGTCCAGCACAGACGCTGCGAAAGCGGTGTTCGAGGGCATATATCCCGTCCTGCGGGAGCAGGGCGTCTATCTCGCCGCCCAGTGCTGCGAGCACCTGAACCGGGCGCTCATCGTGGAGTGGGCCTGTGCGGAACGATACGGCTACGAGCCAGTGTGTGTGGTACCCCAGCCCAAGGCGGGCGGCTCCTTCGCCGTCCAAGCGTGGCAGTCTTTCCAGCGGCCCACAGCGGTGGAGCACATCCGCGCCCATGCTGGACTGGACATCGGCGGCACCCTCATCGGGATGCACCTGCGGGATGTGGCGGTACCGGTGCGGCTGAGCCTGGACCATATCGGACAAGCCATTCTGCTGTGCGCCCGCACCCGGCCCAAATATATCGGCGGAGGCCGGGCGGTATACGAATAAAAAGCCGATTTTTTACTCAGGAGGTCATCTTCATGCTGATCCCGGTTTTACTGTTTCTTGTGGGTCTCGTGTTCCTCATCAAGGGCGGCGACTGGTTCGTGGACGGCGCCACCGGCATCGCCCGGAAATTCAACCTGCCCGAGCTGCTCATCGGTGCCACGGTGGTGTCCATCGGCACCACCCTGCCCGAAGTGATGGTGTCCACCACCTCCGCCCTGTCCGGCCACGGGGAGATCGCCTACGGCAACGCCATCGGCTCCGTCATCTGCAATACGGCCCTCATCGCCGCCCTCACCGCCGCCATCCGCCCCGGCAGGGTGGACCCCAAAAGCCTGCGCCTGCCGGTGTGCTTCTTCTTCGTCTCGGCGGTGCTGTACGCCGCCTTAGCCTACACCTCCGGCCAGGTCAGCCGGGTGGCCGGGATCGCTTTGCTGGTCATCTTCGCGGTCTATATGACCGCCACCGTGCTCCAGATGAGATCCGCCCCCAAGGCCACCCCGGTAGCGCATGACCCCGGCGAAGAAGGTTCCACCCTCCGTTTCCTGGTGCTGCTTGCGGCAGGGGCGGTGCTGATCGCCGTGGGGGCCGATCTCCTGGTGGACAACGGCACCCTCATCGCCCAGACCCTTGGGGTCCCGGAGTCGGTGATCGCCCTCACCTTCGTGGCCCTGGGCACCTCCCTGCCCGAGCTGGTCACCGCCGTCACCGCCCTCATCAAGGGCCATGGTGCCCTTTCCCTGGGCAATGTGGTCGGCGCAAACCTCTTTAATCTTGTGCTGGTGTCCGGCGTGTCCATCACCCTGGCTCCTTTTTCCATCCCCCAGGGGGCCGTCATCGCCGGTCATCCCGCCTCCTTGGTGTTAGACATCCCGGTGATGTTCCTGGTCATGGGCATCCTCACCATCCTGGCCCTGTTCCACGGGAATCTGCGCCGGAGCCAGGGGATCGCACTGCTGGCCATCTACGCCTCCTTCTGCGCAATACAGTTCCTCCTGTGACGCCCAATCCCCTCCCCCCACCAGGGAGGGGATTTTTATGCGGGCACGCTGTAAACAATATGTGAACGACATATATTTTCCTTGACAGACTGGAAAGCCCGCGCTAATATATGTGAAGCAAATATAGTTTGGAGGTGTCGCTTTGAACGAGGAGGGCCGTATCTCCATCCTGACCGTGTTCCAGACCCTGAAAACCAAGACCGTCCGCCTGCTGGAGCCTGTGGTGCAGGCAGAGGGGCTGACGCCGCTCCAGGCCAGCGTACTGCTCCAGCTTGCCCGGCAGGATGCCGCAGTCGGCGATATCAGCGAGGTGACCTGCATGGGCCAGGCCAACGCCTCCTCCCTGTGCAAAAAGCTGGAACAGGGAGGGTTCCTCACCCGCAGCCGGGGCGCTACCGACGGACGGGTGGTCACGCTGTCCCTGACCCCCAAAGGCCAGGAAACGGTACAGCGCATCCAGCAAAGGCTGAATCGCTATTGGGACCTGTTCAGCGCCCTGCCTGACGGCCTCCAAGAGGATCTGCACCGTGGCTTCCAGGCAGCCAACCAAATGCTGGACTATCTTTTTGAACAAACCAAAGGAGACCAAACACCATGCTGAAGCTGTCCAAGATCACCAAGCAGTACACGTTGGGTGGCAACACGGTAGACGCCCTGCGGGGGGTGGACCTGGAGTTCCGGGAAAACGAGTTCGTCTCTATCCTCGGCCCCTCCGGCTGCGGCAAGACCACCACCCTGAACATCATCGGCGGGCTGGACCGCTACACCAGCGGCGACCTCATCATCAACGGCCGCTCCACCAAGGACTACAAGGACGCCGACTGGGACGCCTACC
>CATJRT010000349.1 GCA_949742895.1 uncultured Eubacteriales bacterium
CCATGGGTCTCATAAAACGCCTGGGCCAGCTCCCTGATATCCTCGCCCTGATACCCGTCCTCGGGGAAGGGATAATTTTCCTCCCCCAGGGCGAGCTGCATATACCGGGCGTGGATGGATATGGCAAACTTGTGAATCTGATTGCCCGCGTCGTTGACATAGAATTCCTTCCAGGCGCTGTATCCCGCCCGTGCCAGCACATTGGCCAGGGTGTCGCCCAGCACGCCGCCCCGGGCGTTGCCCATGTGCATGGGCCCGGTAGGGTTGGCGGAGACGAACTCCACCATCACCTTCTGCCCCGCCCCCACGCTGCACGCGCCGTAGGTATCCGGCTCTGCCTCCACAGCCCTCAGCACCTCTCCGTACCATTTGGGAGCATAGAAGAAGTTCAGGAACCCTGGCCCGGCAATTTCGGCCCGCTGGAACAGGGAACCGTCCAGCTCCAGGCTGTCCAGCACAATCTGGGCGATCTGCCGGGGGGCCATGTGCAGGGCCTTGGCACCCGCCATAGCAAAGGAGGACGCAAAGTCTCCGTTTTTGCTGTCCTTTGGCACCTCCACCGTGCCGTTGATGGTCTCCCCCGCCGGAAGCAGCCCCTGGCCGGCGGCTTTTTCGTAGGCTGCCTGGGTGAGCTGGGCTACCTGCTCCCGGGCGGACTGGATGAGATTTGCCATAACTGATAACTCCTTTTCCTTGGCCCCGCCCTTATTGCTTCAGACCGGGATTTTTCTTCACGTTCATGCGGAACAGATTCTGCCCCGCCAGCAGGTTGTCGATCTCGATGGCGTAGTCGATCTCCAGGTCGCCGCCGGCCTCCCCCACTGTGCTGCGCATACGCCGGGTATTGACCCCCACCGACAGGGAGCCATAGGGCGTCTCGTACATGGACAGGTGCCGCCTGCCCTCCTCGAATACCATCTGGGAATTGATGCTGCCCTCCCGAAGCAGGGTCACCCGGGATCCGTCGATGTGCAGCCTGGTGGTGGTTCCCTCCAGCCCTGTCAGCTCGCTCTCTTCATAGGAGATGGTGTAGCTCCCCCCGCCGTCCCGCTTGAGGGTACCGGCAGTGACCAGCTCCATCTCATCAGGGCCGCTCTCCGCGTATAGCTGCTTTCCTTTAATGGATATAATCACGTTGTCCGTCATGTCTGTTCCTCCATTTCCGGACCAGCGGACTGTCAGCCGCCGGAACGCATTGGATTGAAGCGTTGCTATTATATGCTATCCTGCGGGTAAAAACAAGAGCGGATTTGTGAATACGAGGCGTTTTTCCTCTTGCGTTTTTGAAGAAAACGTAGTATACTGTAACAACTATCGTGGCAGACCGGCGGAAGGGAGGGCCAACATATGGGAAAAAGCTCCGTCAAGCAGATCGCATCCAACCGGAAAGCGTTTCACGACTACTTCATCGAAGACAAATACGAGGCGGGCATTGAGCTGGCCGGCACCGAGGTCAAGTCCATCCGTCAGGGAAACGTGAACCTGAAGGACGCCTTCTGCGCGGTGAAGGACGGAGAGATGTTCCTCTATGGAATGCACATCTCCCCCTATGAAAAGGGCAATATCTTTAACAAGGACCCCCGCCGCACCCGGAAGCTGCTGCTCCACCGCCGGGAAATCACAAAGCTCCACGCAAGGGTTCAGCAGGAAGGCTATGCGCTGGTACCCCTGTCGCTGTATTTCTCCGGCCCACGGGTCAAGGTAGAGCTGGCCCTGGCCAAGGGCAAAAAGCTGTATGACAAGCGGGAGTCCGCTGCCAAGCGGGACGCGAAGCGGGAGATTGACCGAGCCAGCCGGGGACGGTACTGAGCTGCGGCGCGGTCCTATATCCTGACTATCATTTTATATAACATATAATGGCAAGGAGAGGTTCTACGATGGGAAATGAGACGGTCTATCAAGGCCCTGAGCTGGAGGAGACCTCAAAAGGCAGCGTGATTTTAGGCATTGTGGGCGCTCTGGTGGGCGCGGTGGTCGGGGCCATCCCCTGGTTCCTGGCCAGCACGTTCACACACTTCTTTATCGGTTATTTGGGGTTCCTCATCGGCTGGGCCTCCGCCTTCGGATACGGCAAGCTCAACGGCCGGCGCTCGTTCCCGTTCGCTATCATTACAGTGGTGGTCTGTTCCATCATCGCACTGGTTTTGGCGGACTTCGCCTCCAATATGTATGTCCTGTGTACCGACGCAGAGTGGCAGCATGACGCGTGGCTTATGGGTATGTCCGTAGCGGAGCTGGCTTATCTGTCCATCACAGCCCCGGAAAATCTTCGCATCATCCTGCCCAACCTGGTCATGGGCATGGTAATCGGCCTGCTGGGCGTAGCCTCCGCCGCCAGGTATGTGCGTCACTACACACAGTCCGGCAAGGTGGCCAGTCCTGCTACCGGCCCCAATGCTGCTCCCATAATGGCCGGCGCCGTCAACGGCTGGACCCAGCCCGCCTCCACCGGCTTGGAATTGCCCCGGCAGTTCACCGTCCGCGCCCCCAAGCGGAATATGGTCACAGGCATCGTGCTGGCGGTGTTGTTCGGCGTCCTCATGGCATTCAGCGTATTTATGGGTATTATGGCCGACATGGGCGCAGGTGCGCTGCTCTTTGTGCTGATTTACGTCTGGCTGCTAATCCTTGCGGTCATTCTCATCCTCCAGGGCAAAAACTGGCGGCTGGAGGTGGACGGCGACCGTCTGTGCGCCTACACCACCTTCGGCAGGGCCACTGAGTTCCATGTTTCTGACATCGTCAGCGTCTCTATGCCCTCCGTCCTCAACGGACAGGCCAAGCTCTACGGGCAGGACGGCAGGGTGCTGTTCAAATTCACCGCGATCATGCAGAATCAGCCGCTGCTGATGCAGTATCTGGCGGAACACAACATCCCCCTGCGGGGCTGAAAGGAATGAATGATATGAGCAATCCCATCGTAACAATCGAGATGGAGGACGGCGGCGTGATGGAGGCGGAACTCTATCCGGACACCGCCCCTAACACGGTTAACAACTTCATCTCGCTGGTAAAAAAAGGATTTTACAATGGACTGATTTTCCACCGGGTAATCCCCGGCTTCATGATCCAGGGCGGCGACCCCAATGGCTCCGGCTCCGGCGGTCCCGGCTACTGTATTAAAGGCGAGTTCAGCCAGAACGGCTTTCGGAACGATTTGGTCCATACCAGGGGTGTGCTGTCCATGGCCCGTACTATGGACCCGGACTCAGCAGGCAGTCAATTCTTCATCATGGTGGACGACGCACCCAACCTGGACGGCGGCTACGCCGCCTTCGGCAAGGTGATAGAGGGCATGGAGACAGCAGACGCCATCGTGTCAGTCAAGCGGGACTGGAACGACCGACCCAAAAAGGATCAGACAATGAAATCTGTCACTGTGGACACCTTCGGTGTGGACTATCCGGAACCGGAGAAGGTTTAAAAATGTTTTTCAATCCGATCGGCACAGCCGGTCGGATGAAAATAGACTGCGGCCGCAGGCCGCCCCCAAATCGAAGCCCAGCGCAGCGGGTTCGATCTGGAAAAGAGGAGCAGTGAAATGAACGGGCTTTCGGCTTCGCCAAAAGCGAGAGATATGGAGCTTGCTCCGACACGGGGGCGTACTGGTTTCGACGGGGGTACCGAAGCAGGAATAGCGAGCGGATGCGCCTGACATCCTAAAAACGGGCAACTTATAAATTAAAGAACAACGATAACGTAGTTCTCGCCGCGGCTTAACGCGGTCGTCCTGCCCGGAAGGACCACGAGCCGGGTCAGGGCGTCATCTTAGTGGTGCCCGTGCGTACGGAAAGAGTTGACCGTGCCACGCATGATGACTCTACCGAGCTCAGCAGTGTGACGACCCACGGCTGAGTAAGGGAATGTAAATGATCGTCTGCGCTCGGAGAGGTTCC
>CATJRT010000350.1 GCA_949742895.1 uncultured Eubacteriales bacterium
ACCGAGGACTGCGTGGTGGACGACCGCGGCTATATCTATATCGACACCTGGCACGACGGGATGTATATCCTCAAACTGACCCTGCCGGAAAAGCAGTAAAACAGAAAACTCCCTCCCGCCGATGGCGGGAGGGAGTTTTTACACGGGACTAACTCAGCACAAAAGTGTATGACGTTTTGCCCGCTGACAGCACAAAGATCAGATCGGACGATTCTGCCGCCTCATCTGGAAGTGAAAACGCCAATACTCCCGTCTTACTCTCCAAGGGGTTTAGCTGATCGTCATGGAGGTCCTCACCGTACCCCAACAGGTTAGTCCCGGTGTACTCATATTCGCCTTGGTAATAGATTTTTGCTGTAGCAGCATCCCCGGGGGCTCACGCCCCCGAGGGCCGGGTGAAAAACAAAAACACTGTGCAGGATAGACCCACACAGCGTAAGAAGCAAAGCTCTCATGCACACCGCCGCAGAAAGATATAATGACAAAAGCCGCCCCCTTGCGTCAAAGGCCGGAATATCGTATAATATCTCCATGCGGTGCGGCCTTTCGGCTGTTGTGTAGGTGGTTTGGCACCTGCGCAGGCTCACGGGTGCTGGTAACACCTGCGAGCTGCCGCATTTTTGTTTTCAAGTCGATTATAACAGAAAATCCCCGCCTGCGCAAGAGAGAAAACGAAAAACCGCCCTCCCGCATAGCGGGAGAGCAGTTTTTCCTGATTCAGTCTACATAAAAATCCACATAGAAGGTGTCGCCGGTTTCACCGTTTTCAAACTCTTCCACAAAGAACAGCGAAAAGTCCTTGCAATCCTCCGGCACCCGGAACAGCAGTATCCCATGCACACCGTCCCCGTTGTTCAACTGGTATTCAATAGGAAGCTGCTGGTCGGAAAGCAGGCAGGCCTTCCCATCCACCTCGGTTATCGCAGGATACTCAACAACGGACTCATAGCTCTCGCCCACCGGGTAGTAGCTGGTCAGCACAAAGTCCACGTCGAACATGGGCACATCATCGGTAAAGCTGTACAGCGTAACATCCAGCACCACAAACATATAACCGTCTCCGGGTGCCCATCCATCAAACTCATTGGTGGTATAGCCGCTGTGCACCGTCATGTCGAACCACCTGGTACGCAGCGTGTCGCCCAGCATTCCGCCGGCCTCTCCGTCCACGGGGCGGATCGCGCAGGCGTCCGCCACCCGGCAATATACCGCCGCAGCCTCTGCACGGGTCATGGTGGCAGTTCCGTCAAAAGCGCCGTTGCTGCGCCCGTTGATGATGCCCATATGGAACACGGTAGCCACCGCTGCCTGGTACTGGGCAGGAACGCTGCTCCAGTCGGTGATGCGGCCCTGCGCGGCCTGGAGCTGTGCCTGGGTGGGAGGCTCCAGCTTGTTGTTCAGAATATTTTGCAGGATCACGGCCATCTGATACCGGGTGGCGTTGGCCTTCACATTCACGTTGGCCTCCAGCCCGTTCATGAGGCCCTCTTCCTGGGCCACCGCCATCTCTCGGGCGGACCAGCTTTCAGCCGTGGACACCTCGCATACATCCAGCTCATAGCTGTAGAAGGACCGGACCATAATGGCAATAAACTGCTCCAGCGTGATATTGCCATTGGGAGCGAAGGTGCGTTCGCCAGTCTGCTCATTGTAAGACATTCCGTTGATGACGCCAACGGCAAAAGCCCGTTCAATGTCATCCTTGGCCCAGTGGCTTCCCACATCGGAGAAGCTGCTCTGGCTGGAAGCTGCAAAAGCGGGGACAGCCAGCAGCCCAATACACATGACCAACGCCAGCAGAATGGATACCACACGTTTCTTCATTTCAAATTCCTCCTTTTGTTCATCCGTCTCAAGGGCGGCTTTTCATATTATAGCAATCCTTTCAGGGAAATTCAAGATTTTCCGTGAACCCTTTTCATCATTCTACTCAAAAGTTTACCGGACTGCGCAAGCAGTCCGGCGTTTTGTCAACATCCATATTTTGTAACGAACGCAGGCACATCATTCAGATCCGCCAGCCGCTCCCGGAGCTGCTCATGGCTCCAGTCCCACCAGCAGATGCGAAGCAAAGCGGCGATGGTATCCCTGTCATACCGCCAGCCCATGTGCCGGGCGGGCACGCCCCCCACGATCTCATAGGGCTGTACGTCGTGGGTAACTACCGCACCTGCGCCCACCACCGCGCCGTCCCCCAGGGTAACGCCCCCCATGACCACCGCATTGTGGCCGATCCACACATCGTTCCCGGTGCCCGCCGGCCTGGCCCGCCGCCAGCCGATGATAGCCGGGTCGTCTTCCCCCAGGCCGTAGTGGGCAGCTCGGTAGGTCAGGTGGTGGGCCGCCACCCGCTCCCGCATGGGATGTTGGACGGGGTTGATGCGCACTCCGGTGGCGATGGAGTTGAACTTACCCAGGGTGGTAAAAATCACGTCGTTCTGCCCAAACAGGTAGGTGTAGTCCCCGAACGCCGTCTCCTCCGCAATGCAGTGGTCCCCCAACTCCACATAGGCGCCGAAGGTGCAGTTTTTCACCACGCAGGTGGGATGGATGAGCGGCTCGTCCGGCTTCAGGGTCTTGGTAAAATCCAGCATATCATTTACTCCCATTGAACACGTCCCGGTTTTTCATGAAATACTCCACACCGGAATACAGGGTAGTGGCTGCGATGACGATGACGCATACCCACCACAGCGCCTCCGGGATATTCAGGAAGTGCATGACGCACAGGCACACCATAGTGGAGGCGGTCTTGACCTTCCCCGACCACCCGGCGGCGATGACCCGGCCGTTGTCCACCGCCACCAGCCGCAAACCGGACACGGCGAACTCCCGGGCCATAACGATGACAAGCGCCCACGCCGGGAACCAACCCATGGCGCAGAAGCAGATCATGGCGGTGAGCACCAGCATCTTGTCCGCCAGCGGGTCCATAAACTTGCCGAAGTCGGTGATTTGATTGTAATGCCGGGCCACATAGCCGTCCAGCAGGTCGGTCAGGCTGGCGATGACGAACACCGCCAGGGCCACGTAGTTGTTATATGGAAAATCAATGTGCCACAGCGCCAGGTACACCGGGATGAGCACCACTCGGAACATGGTCAGCTTGTTTGCGGTATTCATATCGCGCTCTCTCCTTCTTCAATTTCCCCAGTGAGGTCGCCGTCGGCGGCGCCGGTGATGCGCACCCACACAAACTCCCCGGCGGGCACCAGCCCTGCCGCCGTAAACAGCACCCGGCCATCGATGTCCACCGAATCGGCGTAGCTCCGGCCCACATAGCAGCCCTCGGCCTGGTCGAAACCCTCGCACAGCACTTCCATGCAGGCCCCCAGCCGGTCCTCGTTGTACTGATCCATAATACGGGATTGGAGGTCCACCGCCAGCTCCACCCGGCGGGCGGCTGTCTCCGCCTCCACCTGGTTTTCCATGGCAGCGGCCAAGGTCCCCTCCTCTGGGGAAAACTGGAACACCCCCACCCGCTGGAGCTTCTGTTCCCGCAGGAAACCGCACAGCTCCTCGAACTCCGCCTCTCCCTCTCCCGGCAGGCCACAGATGAGAGAGGTCCGGATCACCACGTCGGGCATGGCGGTGCGCAGCTTGGCAAACAGCGCTTCCAGCTCCGCCTTCGTCGTGCGGCGGCGCATGGCCTTCAAAATGCCGTCGTTGGCGTGCTGGATAGGTATGTCCAAGTAGTGGACAATCTTCTTTTCCCGGGCAATGACTTCAATTAGCTCATCCGTCACCGCCTCAGGATAGAGATAGTGCAGGCGAACCCAATGGAAGTCCAGCCTGCACAGCTCTACCAGCAGGCCCGCCAGCGTAGTCCCGTCCTCCAGGTCCTGTCCGTACCGGGTGATGTCCTGGGCGATGACAATCAGCTCCTTCACGCCGCCGTTCGCCAGCCTTTTGGCCTCTGCCAGCAGAGACGCCATAGTGCGGCTCCGATACCGGCCCCTCAGTCGGGGGATGACGCAGAAGGCACAGCCGTTGGAGCAGCCCTCGGCGATCTTCAGGTAGGCAGTCCAGGGCGGAGTGGTCACCATCCGTTCGCCGTCCTCGTATGTATGGTGGATGTCGCCGAAGCGCTCGGGCCGCACTCCGGCCATCAGCTCCTCCACGGCAGACACCACATCGGTGTAGCTGCCAGTACCCAGCAAGCCGTCCACCTCAGGCAGCTCGGCGCGGATGCCATCGGGGTAGCGCTGGCTGAGACAGCCCGCTACCAGCAGCTTCTTCAATTTTCCCGCCTTTTTCAGCTCTGCCAGCTCCAAAATGCTGTCAATAGCCTCGCTTTTTGCGGATTCGATGAAGCCGCAGGTGTTGAGCACCGCCACATCCGCCCCCACCGGGTCACCGGTAACGGCGTGGCCCGCGTCCCGGCAAAGGGCCATCATCTGCTCGGTGTTCACCAGATTTTTGGCGCAGCCAAGGGACTGAAATGCTATTCTATATGCCTTCAATAATTTTTCCTCCTAAAAACGCATATCACAACCAGTATTATACTTTTTTGTAGTATCCATGTCCCTGGAACTCCAGTATCCCCTTTGATCCTCGATATCATCGTATCATACGCGCCATCAGCAATCACCCCGCCAATTGCCCCCGCTTTACTTTTTAATTCATACTCCTCCTGGCAATACGGGCAGAAAAAATCAGCCACAGGGCAATTGTTTTTAAAATGCTCTATCTTTTCGTATCCGCAGCATGGACAGTATATATTTTTCCCCGCCCATTCCTCCGTCATCACTCTGACTTTTTGTGATCCGCTGTGATAGCTTTCCGCTATCCCGGTTTCCATTTGTAGGTTCATAAGCCAGCCTACCCCTCACTGCCATAACCTTTTTAAATTTATGCAATTGTCAATACATCTTTTGAGACTGCCAGCAGACAGGAACCAGCTCAGTCCTCCGCTTCCTCCCGGACCCGGTCCAGCGCGGCAGAGATCTCCTCCCATCCAAACCCCCGTCGGGCCAGATAGTCGG
>CATJRT010000351.1 GCA_949742895.1 uncultured Eubacteriales bacterium
ATTATGGGGTATATAGATTATTATAAAGCAATTTTTCTATTCCGTCAATTCAAATTTGCGGAACGAATTTCCAAAATACCCCCATTTCTCTGGGGGGCATCTTATACACTTTGAAGGAATGAGGGTGAAAACTTGCGAAATGTGGAAGGCTGGAACGGCATACGCCGCTCCTTTGCCGCCGGGCTGATCCTCAGTCTGGCTGTACTGCTGCTATCCGCCGCTGCCCTGGGCAGCGCCCCGCCGCGAAAGACGGCGGAGGTGCTTCCTCCCAGTCCCACCCCGGCTCTTCTGCCCACTGCCGCCCCCGGAGAATGGGACGGCGGGCACACCATCCGGGTGCTGCTGGACGAGGGTCAGGTGGAGGAAATGACCATGGCTGACTATCTGTGGCGGGTGACGGCAGCGGAAATGCCCGCCTCCTTTGAGCCGGAAGCCCTGCGAGTGCAGGCGGTGTGCGCCCGAACCTACAGCGTGTGGAAGCTGAACGCAGGCAGCCACCGGGAGGACGGCGCGGATATCTGCGCCGACTCCTCCTGCTGTCAGGCTTACACCAGCCCCGAGGATGCGGCGGCACGGTGGGGGGACGCAGCGGAAACCTACACTGCCAGGTTGGCCGCTGCCGTGGCGGACACCGACGGACAGATCATTACATATGACGGCGCACCCATCCAGGCGGTGTTCTTCTCCTCCGCCTCCGGCAGTACCGAGGACGCTTCGGCGGTGTGGGGCCGCGCTCTGCCCTACCTGGTAGCGGTGAACAGCCCCGAGGGGGACGAGGTGCCCAATTACCACTCCACCGTCACTTTGACTGCGGACGAGGTGCGCAGTCTGGCAGAGGACGCCGGAATCGGCGCGGACCTGTCCGGCGAGCCGTCCGGCTGGTTCTCAGGCGTAGAGCGCACCGCTTCCGGACGGGTAGCTGTGCTCCGGCTGGGCGGCGCGTCCCTCACCGGCGGCGCAGCACGCAGTCTCTTTTCCCTGCGCTCCGCCGCCTTCGATGTAACCGAGGCAGACGGGGTATTCACCTTCTCCGTCACCGGCTACGGCCACGGCGTGGGGCTGAGCCAGTACGGGACCAACGCCATGGCCAAATCGGGCAGCGGCTGGCAGGAAATCGTCCGGCATTACTACACTGGGGCGGAAATACAGACTGCTCCAGATTAAGCAGCTTTTCTTAAAAATCTTTGAACTTTCAGGCGGCTGGTTGCTTTTCCCTTCCTATCGTGGTATCATATGGAGTGCTTTTCGTTGACTGAAAACTCCACATCAGGCATCGTGATGCCCTGCAATCTTCACCATTAGGAGGGACCTTCGTGTATCGATCTCACCGGCAGCGGCCGCCCATGCGTCCACGCCACACCGGCCGCCGCAGGACCGCAGGCTCGCCCCTGCTGTCCATCCTGTTCTTCCCTGCCGTCATCCTTTACCAGGAGCTTTTACTGCGCATATTCGACCGGGACACGCCCTTCTTCGACCTGGCCCTGCTGCGCATCCTGCTCTTCTCCCTGGCGGCGGGCCTGCTGCTGTTCCTGATCCTTGACCTGCTTCCCTGGCGAAAGGCCGCCCGCATCGCCGGAGGGATCGTCTTAGGCTTGGGCACGGTACTGTTCTGCGTGGAGCGGGGCTGCCGCACCATGTTCGGCCTATACTATAACGTGGGCTTCATGGGCGGCATGGCCGGAGCCGTCGTCGGCGATTTCGGCTCCACCGTAGGTAAGGTCATCCTGGGCCTAATTCCCTTTATCCTGTTGTCCCTGCTCCCCGTAGTGGCCTACATTCTGCTGCGGAAGAGCGTCATCTATGAAAACGGGCAGGAAAGTGCCGCCCGCATCATCCTCACCCTTGTCATGGTGGTCAGCCAGCTTCTGGGCTTCCTGTTGTCCGCCTTCGGCGGGGCCAGCAGCTACTACACCTATGACTTCACCGTCAACACCGCCGCCCCCCATTTCGGCCTGGTGACCTCCCTGCGCCTGGAGGCGGAGTACGCCATATTCGGCACCCCCAAGCCACCCCTGGGCAGCTTTATCGACGATCCCCCGCCCTCCTTGGCCCCCGGCCCGGAGAACAGCGCCGGTCCCGATGCCAGTCCGGATCCGGACGCCAGCGACGAACCCAGTGCGGAGCCCTCCCCCACCCCTGTGGTGTACGGCTACAATACGCTGGATATCGACTTTCAGGCCCTGGCAGACAGCGCCTCTGATGAGACGCTGAAAAGTATGCACCAGTACTTCGCCAGCGTCACCCCCTCCCAACAGAATGAGTACACCGGGATGTTCAAGGGCAAGAACCTGATTTTGCTCACCGCCGAGGGCTTCTGCCCCTACGCCGTGGACGAGAAGCTCACCCCCACCCTGTACAAGCTCACCCACGAGGGCTTTGTATTCAACAACTTCTATCAGCCCGACTGGACCCAGTCTACCTGCGGCGGCGAGTTCGCCGTCACCACCGGCATCATCCCCAACTGGGTGGAGGGCGGTCTGGCGGCCAATGTCAGCGCCAACAAGTTTATGCCCAACACCCTGGCCAAGCTCTTCGCCGCCCAGGGCTACAGCGTCCCCGCCTGGCACAACCACACCTACACCTATTACGGCCGGGATCAGTACCTGGGCAACTTTGGCTACGACTATCAAGGCATCGGCAACGGCCTGGAGCTGGAGCACGACCTATGGCCCAACTCCGACCTGGAGATGATGCAGGCCACAGTGGACAGCTATATCGACGATTACGCCAACAACGGCAAACCCTTCCATGCCTACTATATGACGGTGAGCGGCCACGGCTATTACTCCTGGGCCGGCAACGCCATGTCCCGAAAGCACCGGGAGGAGGTTGAGGCGGTCTACCCCAATCTGTCCGAGACCTCCCAGGCCTATCTGGCCTGCAACATGGAGCTGGACCTGGCGTTGAAGTACCTGGTGGACAAGCTGGAAGCTGCGGGCATCGCCGACGACACCCTCATCGTCATGACCGGCGACCACTACCCCTACCTGATGGTGGACGAATCGGCAGGGATCGACGCGTACAACGAGCTGCGGGGCTTCGAGGATACGGAGAACGTCACCTCCCGCTACCGCAATACCCTGCTCATGTGGTCCGGATCCATCAAGGAACCCATTGAAGTGGACACGCCCTGCTCGTCCATCGACATCGTGCCCACCATGTGCAATCTGTTCGGCCTAGAATACGACTCCCGGCTGTACTCCGGTCGGGACGTCTTTGCCACCAACTATGAGCCGGATCAGTACTCCAACTGTATGCCCCTGGTGGTGTTTGCCAACAACAAGAGCCAGGGCAATAGCTGGATCACCGCCGCCGGAACCTACGAATGTTCCACCAAGACTTTCACCCCCAACGAGGGCATCGAGGTGGACGACGAGTATATCGCCCGGGTCAATCGGCTGGTGCAGGCCAAGATCAACTACGCCAAGCTCATCCTCCAGGAGGACTACTTCAAAACCGTTTTCCCCAACGGTTGAGCTTTGCAGAAGATTTAATACTCTTGTAATATTTTTTCGCGAAGTTTTGTAATGACTTTCCTGTATCTTAATCCTTGCAAGAGACATCCTTTCTTTTTCATTCTATCCTCTATTGGAAGCCGGAGTTGTAATGCTCCGGCTTCTCCCTTGTCCGTAGGCAGAGAATATATCATTTCGACTTTCTTTTCTGTGTAATTTGCACAATCACTCTTTGTTCATCTTGTGATTTTTATATAATTATTGGTATTTTTTCAGGAAACACTTTCTATTTCACACAAAATGTGCTAAACTATTGGCATGGAACTTTTGAAAGAAGGGATTCTCTTATGATAATCAAAAATGCAAGGGTATACACTACCGAGGGCTTTGTGGAAAAGGACCTGGTCATCCGGGATGGCCGCATCGTGTTTG
>CATJRT010000352.1 GCA_949742895.1 uncultured Eubacteriales bacterium
AATTGCCGGGGAGACCCACCGGGACATCAAAATCTACTACAACTTTGTCGGGTATGTGGAACTCTGAAATCTATCCTTCTTTATGCGAGGTTATCTAAGGTATTTGAGCTCATCGACAAGTCACCCTTGCAGCGTGGAACCGGCGCGGTGCTGTGCATGGCCGACAAGCTGGGGGCCTTTGACCAGGATAACCTGATCGTTCCTATTGCGCTCATTTAAAAAGGCAAACCGTGAGCGTAAGGTTACGATAAATTTGCATACAACAGGGCTGTGACCATAAAACGTCACAGCCCTGTTGTTTTTTGTGTCTAATGTTAAAAACTAATCAACGTGCTTTCCCTCATTCCGGCGGGATAAACCAATACCCCACACCCCATACATTTTCGATGACACCGGCATTTAAGCCGGACAGTTTTTTGCGCAGTGTTTTAATACGCACTTTCACCGTCTCGTCGCCGCTCAACTCATAATAATCATCCCACACATACTGATACAGCTCCCTTTTGCTGAACACCTGCGTGAAAAAGCCCTATCTTTTCTTGTATAGGCAGGGCACTCGTAAAGGCTGAAGATGGGCATATACTTCGCAATTCGAAAAATCCGAACCATTTCGGCGCTGGCTATATCCGGCATCTGGAGATCTACCATGAGCAGGCAGTAGTCTCTTTTCATTGCGTACCGATGGCAGCGGCGGCGTTGGGCAGGCCGTACTCCGGCAGCGCGCGGCCCACCGCCTCCCAGCTCTCATGGAGGGGCGGCAGCCAGCCCGGCTCCACACCGCACCTACCGCACATCTCATCTGACCAGCGTCTATGGGCCACGTCCAGCAGCAGGGTGCCCGAGGCGTCGGAATAGTCGGTGGAATACTGCCCGGTCAGCCGGTAGACCAGGTAGTCCTTGGGCAGCATGATTTTGCGGATGCGGGCGAAGTTTTCCGGCTCGTTCTCCCTCAGCCACAGCAGCTTGGGAGCGGTAAAGCCCGCAAAAGCGATGTTCCCGGTGCAGGCCGACAGCCGCTTCCGTCCCACGGTCTCGTTCAGGTACGCCACCTGTTTCTCCGTCCTGCCGTCGTTCCAGAGGATGCAGGGGCGTATGACCCGCCCCTCCCCGTTCAGGGCCACCAGGCCGTGCATCTGCCCGCCAAAGGAGATCCCCTTGATGTCCTCCCTCCGGCCCGCGGACAGCTCCGCCAGCACCCGCCCCATCGCCTCCACCCAGTCCGCTGGGTTCTGTTCACTCCAGCCGGGGCGGGGGTAGCTGACCGGGTACTCCGCCGAAGCCTCCCCGCAAATCTCCCCCACCTCATTTACCAAAAGCCCCTTGAGGGTGGAGGTCCCCAGGTCGATGCCGATATACCAGTCCATCACGCGCCTCCGAACAAAATCTGGTTGACGATGCTTTGCAGCCCCTCCTGGTTGCCGCCGCCGGGAAGCTCCGGGGCGCCCAGCGCGGCGGCGTAGTCGGCCAGCTCGGTCAGGGTGGCCTTGCCCTCCGTGATCCGCCTGCCGATGCCGCTCTCGTAGCTGGCGTAACGCTCCTTCACGAACGTGTCCAGCCTGCCGTCCTCTATGATTTTGGCCGCGTTCAGCAACCCCAGGGCAAAAGTGTCCATCCCCAGGATGAAGCCCTTGAACATATCCTCGTGGGTGTAGGAGGGGCGGCGGTTCTTGGCGTCGAAGTTGAAGCCGCCGGTGAGCCCGCCAGCCCGAAGCACCTCCAGCATGGCAAAGGTGGCGGAGTACACGTCGAAGGGGAACTCGTCCGTGTCCCAGCCCAGGTGGGGGTCGCCCTGGTTGGCGTCGATGGAGCCCAGCATCCCATGGATGGCGGCAAACCGCAGCTCATGTTCAAAGGTGTGGCCCGCCAGGGTGGCGTGGTTGGCCTCGATGTTCAGCTTGAAGTCCTTGTCCAGCCCGTAGTGCCGCAAAAAGCCGATGGCCGCGGCAGCGTCGTAGTCGTACTGGTGCTTCATGGGCTCCTTGGGCTTGGGCTCAATGTAGAAGTCCCCGGTGAAGCCGATGGAGCGGCCATAGTCCACCGCCATACGCATCAGCCTGGCGATGTTGTCCAGCTCGAACCGCACGTCGGTGTTCAGCAGGGTCTCATACCCCTCCCGGCCGCCCCAGAACACGTAGCCCCGGCCGCCCAGCCGCACGGTGAGGTCCAGGGCCTTTTTCACCTGGGCGGCGGCAAAGCAGAACACATCGGCGGAGTTGGAGGACGCCGCCCCGTTCATGTACCGGGGGCTGCCGAACAGGTTGGCGGTGCCCCACAGGCACTTGATCCCCGTCTGTGCCATCTTCTCCTGGAGGTAGCCGCCCAGCTCGTCCAGGCGGCGGTTGGTCTCCTTGATGTCGTCCGCCTCGGGCACCAGGTCCACGTCGTGGAAGCAGAAGTACCGAATGCCCAGCTTCTCCATGAACTCAAAGCCAGCGTCCGCCTTGGCCCTGGCGTGTTCCATGGTGCCCGGCTGGCAGCCGAAGGACTTGTCCGCCGTCCCCCGGCCAAACATATCTGTCCCATTGGCCCCCAGGTTGTGCCACCAGGCCATGGCGAAGGGCAGGTGCTCTTTCATGGGCCTGCCCAGCACCACCCGCTCCGGGTCGTAGAATTTGAAGGCCAGCGGGTTGGCGCTCGTGGCGCCCTCGTATCGGATTGCGCCGATCTCCGGGAAGTACTCTCTCATTCGGTATCTTCTCCTTTGATAAATTTTTCTGCCAATTGTTCGCTCATAAATCACTGCCGTTGCTTTCAATGATGTGTTTATAGGCCCAGGCGGAATCCTTGACGATCCGCCGCTGGGTGGCGTAGTCCACGTAAATCAGCCCGAACCGAGGGTCGTATCCCTCGGCCCACTCGAAGTTGTCCATCACCGACCAGTGCTGGTAGCCCAGGAGAGGGATCCCTTCCCCCGCCGCCCGTTTGAGCTGGCCCAGATAGCGCCGGATAAAGTCCGTCCGGGCACTGTCGTGGACGTTCCCATCCAAGCTCACCGTGTCGTTGGCGGCTAAGCCGTTTTCCGTAATCATAATGGGCAGACCGTAGCGCTCATAGATGAAGCGCACATTCCAGTACATACACCGCTCGTCGATCACCCAGCCCAGGGAATTGCGGGACAGCCCGGGGGCGGGCTTCTCCGTCCCTGCGCCCCAGTCGGCGTAATTATACGAGGTGTAGATGTTCAGCCCCATGAAATCCAGTGGCTGGGCAATCTCCGCCATATCCTTTTCTTTGGAGGAGTAGATGCCGTACGCCCGCACCGGCCTGCCCAGGATCATGGGATCCATCCACCAGCGGTTGCCCATCAGGCCATTGCCCGTCTCCAGGCTTTTCTTCCGGGCCTCGTCGATCTTCTTCTTTGTCTCATGGGCTGGGACAAAAGCCCCGCTGGAGAAGGCGGCCCCCACCATGGGCGGCGTTTTGGCGTACTGCCGGATGACCTTTACCGCCTGGGCGTGGGCCAGCATACAGTTCCGGGTCAGCTTGGACAGGGCCAGATAGTTGTGCTTGAAGGGGGCGTGGACGCCCTGCATATAGCCGTTCATGATGAAGCACCCCGGCTCGTTCATGGTCATCCACCACTTCACCCGGTCAGACAGGGCGTCCACCACCGCTTTGGCATAGTCCCGGAACAGGGGGACGATCCCCTCAGTAAAATTCCATTAGAGAACATTTAACAGATTACCCCCATTCCCAAAGATATGGGGGCACTTCTTACTGTCCAGCCCGATATTTTTCTAATACCGCCTTTATCTTCTCCCTGGCCCGTATGACCGAGTGCCTGATTGATTGCGGCTTGCAATGCTCCATCTCTCCAATCTGGCGGTAGTTGAAGTTATATTCATGGCCGAGCAGAAACCGCCGCCGCTGGACTTC
>CATJRT010000353.1 GCA_949742895.1 uncultured Eubacteriales bacterium
CGGTTCCTGCCGTCCACCGCGCCCCCCCACCGCCCATGCCGTCCCGGCACCCCCGGCCTGCCGCTCCCCGGCGCAGACAGCCCCGCCGCCGCTTCCGCCCCTTCAGGGTCCTCGCCCTACTGGTCATTTTGACGGCTGCTTTCATCGCCGCACGGACGGTGTTCAACCTGCCCTCCGGCGCACAGCAGCCGGAGAGTTCTCCCGCCCACTTGGACGATGCTCCTCCCGTCTCCCAGCTCACCACCAACAACACCGGGGACATCGCCGTTCCTGACTGGGTGACAGAAAATCTGCTGCCCCTCAACGAGTACTCCCGGCCAGGGGACGCACTGCCCCAGGTGAACGGCGTGGTAGTCCACTATGTGGGCAATCCCGGCCCCCCGGCGGAACAGAACCGCAGCTACTTCGCGGGCCTTGCCCAGTCCGGCGCGACCTGGGCAAGCAGCCATTTCATCATCGGCATGGACGGCACGGTGATCCAGTGCGTCCCGCTGGACGAGATCGCCTACTGCTCTACTGTGCGCAACGCGGACACCATCTCCATTGAGTGCTGCCACCCGGACGAGGAGGGCAAATTCACCCAGGAAACTATGGATTCCCTCATCAAGCTGCTGAACTGGCTCATCGACACCTATAGTCTGGAGCGAAAGGACGTAATCCGCCACTACGATGTGGCGGGCAAGGAGTGCCCCATCTACTACGTCCGCCACCCCGACGCCTGGGAGGCCCTGTTGGACAAGCTCACCTTTCCCGATACATAAGGAAACGCCGCCCGCCGGATATCCGGCGGGCGGCGCTTTTACCGTTTACTTGAGTACTGACACGATGCGCTGAACCGCTTCCTTCGTGGCATCCGCGCCGCCAAAGGCGGTGACCCGGATGTACCCCTCCCCGCTGGGACCAAAGCCCGCGCCGGGTGTTGTAACCACACAGGCTTTTTTCAGCAACATATCGAAGAAATCCCAGGACGGGGTGCCGTCCGGCGTGCGTACCCACAGGTAGGGGGCATTGTCGCCGCCATACACCGTCAGCCCCGCAGCGGTCAGCCCCTCCTTGATGACCCTGGCGTTGTTCAGATAGTAGGCAATGGTAGCCTGGGTCTGCGCCTGACCCTCAGGGGAGAACACCGCCTCTGCCGCCCGCTGGATGACGTAGGGCACTCCGTTGAACTTAGTACCCTGGCGACGGTTCCACAGGGCATTGAGGGACGCGCCGTCCCGCTCCAGCTCCTTGGGGATCACTGTGTAGGCGCAGCGGTTGCCGGTGAACCCGGCGGTCTTGGAGAAGGAACGGAACTCGATGGCGCAGCTTTTAGCCCCCTCCACCTCAAAGATGCTGTGGGGGATGCCTGGCTGGGTGATGAACGCCTCGTAAGCGGAGTCGAAGAGGATGACGCTGCTGTGGGCGTTGGCGTAGTCCACCCACACCTTGAGCTGCTCCTTCGTCGCCGCCGTGCCGGTGGGGTTGTTGGGGGAGCAGATGTATATAAGATCAGGTACACGGCCCTTGGGCAGCTCCGGGAAGAAACCGTTTTCAGCGGTACAGGGCAGATAGATGAGGTTCATCCTCTTTACCCAGTCGTGATCACCGGCCCGGCCCGCCATGGCGTTGGTGTCCACGTATACCGGGTACACCGGGTCGCACACCGCCACTACGTTTTCCACCGAGAAAATGTCGCCAATGCTGCCGCAGTCGGTCTTGGCCCCGTCGGACACGAAAATCTCATCGTCCCGGATGTCTACTCCCTGGGCCTTGTAGGCGTCCCGGATGGCAAAGCGCAGGAAGTCGTAGGCCCCGCAGGCCTCCTCGCAGTAGCCCCGGAAGGTCTCCTTCACCCCCATCTCTTTCGACGCCTTCACCATGGCCTCCACCACAGCGGGGGCCAGCGGCTGGGTCACATCGCCGATGCCAAGGCGGATGAGGGGCATGGGTGGGTTCTGCGCGGAAAACGCCCGCACCCGGCGGCCAATCTCGGGGAACAGGTAGCCTCCGGGCAGCTTGAGGAAGTTCTGATTGATATGAGCCATAGGGACCACTCCTGACTTTAATAGATTAAACTATTTTACCAAAAAAGTCCTCCTCCGGTCAATCGGCAAGTTCACCATCAAACACCGTCTCCGCAGGACCAGTCATCAACATATGGCCCGATTTTTCCTCCCATTGGACCCTCAGGTCCCCTCCCGCCAGGTGGACGACAGCCTCCCGATCCAATCTCCCGGCGGTAATCATTGCGGCGGCAGCGGCGCAGGCCCCGGTACCGCAGGCCAGCGTTTCCCCGCTGCCCCGCTCCCAGACACGCAGCTCCAATTCCTGACGGTTCAGCACCCGGATGAACTCCGCATTTACCCGGTGGGGGAACACGGGACAACGCTCGAACAGCGGCCCCAGTGCCTTCAGGTCCAGCGCGGCGGGGTCGTCCACCTCCACCACTGCGTGGGGATTGCCCATAGAAACCGGGACGGCGGCATACCGCACTCCGCCCGCCTCCACCATCACAGGCAGTCCCACTACCGGCGCCCCCATGTCCACCGTAGCCCCCTGTACACCGCCGCCCTGGGTCAGCAGCGTCAGCTCCCGCCCCCCCGCCGGGGTCTCCACAGCCAGCCGGGTCTTGGCCGTCAGCCCCCTGTCGTACACATACTTGCCGAAGCAGCGGATGCCGTTGCCGCACATGACGCCTTCGGAGCCGTCGGCGTTAAACATCCGCATTTGGAAGTCCACCCGGTCCGACGGGCAAACACAGATGATGCCGTCGCCTCCCACCCCGAAGTGCCGGTCCGACAGGCGGCGGGACAGTCCGCCTGGGTCCTCCGGCAGGCTGTCCATACAGTTAAAAAATATATAGTCGTTCCCCAGTCCGTGCATTTTAACAAA
>CATJRT010000354.1 GCA_949742895.1 uncultured Eubacteriales bacterium
CGGCGGCTCGTTGTCGGCGGGGCTGGGGAAGCTGTTCCGCCTGGGGGAGCACAGCACCAACACCATCATCCAGTGCGGCATGGCGGGGCTGTTCTCCGCCCTGTTCGGCACGCCGCTGGCCGCCGTGGTGTTCAGCATGGAGGTCATCAATGTGGGCCGGTTCCAATATGCCGCCCTGTTCCCCTGCCTGCTGTCCGCGCTGATTGCCGGCGCCATCCCTCAGGCGCTGGGCCTGCCAGGGGAACATTATACCCTGCTCAACGTCCCAGGGGCGGGACCGCTGGCCTTGACACAGTGCGGCGCGCTGGCCATCCTCACCGCCCTGCTGTCTATCGTCTTTTGCGTGCTCATGCACAGTGCGGGCCGGCTGTATAAAAAGTACATCCCCAACCAATACCTGCGGGTGCTGGCCGGGGCGGCGCTGGTAATCGTCCTCACCCTCGCAGAGGGCAGCGGCGACTACAACGGCGCAGGCGGCGGCGTCATCGAGCTGGCGCTGGAGGGGCATATCCGGGTCCCCTGGGCCTTCGCGCTGAAGATGCTGTTTACCGCCCTCACTCTGGGGGCGGGCTACCGGGGAGGCGAAATTGTGCCAACGCTGTTTATCGGCGCCACCTTTGGCTGCACCGTGGGGCCGTTGCTGGGGCTGGACCCAGCTTTCTCCGCCGGCATCGCCATGACCGCCATGTTCTGCGGCGTGACCAACTGCCCCCTGGCCTCCATGTTTCTGTCCATCGAGCTGTTCGGCAGTGAAAGCCTGCCCTTTTTCGCCTTGGCCTGCGCCCTGAGCTATTTGCTCAGCGGGCAGTTCTCCCTGTACGACAGCCAACACATCATCTACTCCAAGCTGGAGCCTAAAAAGCTGGAAAGGAAAGATGCGGTATGCTGAGGACAATAGAGCCGTCTGAATTCAGGACCTGTGTGGACTTCGCCTATCCGCTTGCCCTGGATCCCGCCCGGTCGGGCTACCCCGTCTACTTCGATGGGATGAAGACCCGGGAGGATTTTATCAACCGGACCAGAAAAGCCCTGGAGCGCCCCTGCGAGGATATCCTGCTGTTCGAGGAGGACGGGGAGGTGGAGGGTCTCATCGCCTTTGAGCATCCGGAGGAGGAGCGCTACCTCCACGCCTACGTGTTTAGCATTCGCCGGGACACCGGGACGGCGCTGGCGGAGTTTGTGGACTACTGCCGGGAGCGGTGGCCGGGGTTCGACCTGGACCTGGGCTTCCCGGCGGAAAATGTGGAGGCCCTAAGCTGGCTGGACGGACAGGGGATACCCTGCAATGAGCGCTCGTGGAACTTTCTGCTGAACCTGGACGGGTATAAGCCTCTGCCCGAACCCTCCGGGGTGAAGCGGATCACGGCGGACAATTTCGAGGACTTCGCCGCCGTCCACCGGCAGGTCCAGGGGGATATGTACTGGAACTGTGAGCGGGTGCGGAACAGCCTGAACCGCTGGGCGATTTTCGTCATCGGGGCGGGGGAGTCCGCCGGGGAGCTGCTGATGACCCTGGACGACGACCCGCATCAAGAGATCTTCGCCCTGGAATTCGCGGACGGGCGGCGCCACGCGGAGGCGTTCCGGGCGATGCTGGCCGCCGCGCTGAACTGCTTGAAGGCCCATGGAACAAAATGGCTCACCTTCTTCGTGGACGAGGGCGCGCCCGAGGGGGATGTCCTCAAAGAGCTGGGCTTCCGGCTGGTGGGGACCTTCGTCTGCCACCGGCTGGCGCTGTGACCAAAGACCTGCAAAGGAGGAAACCGGCATGGAAAAGAAAAAGCCGGACGCGGCCCGCCTAATTCTCCGAATAGACATGGTGCTGCTGCTGCCCTGTCTGGCCGTGGCCTTTTGGTATGTGCGGGAGATTCATGATTATATGTCCTTCGGCGGGTTTGAGGCATTGTTCATGCTGCTGTTCCGGGAGCCCTACCTGTGGGCCCTGGGCGGGGCGCTGGCTCTGGCCCTGCTGGCGGACTGGCTGGATCGGGCGCTGCTGGCGGGGGTCTCCGCCGGGCTCCAGATTCTGGCCCCCATCCCGTGGCTCCTGCTTGTCACCTATGGCTTTGAGGGGCATTATTCCTGGGTGGAGGCGCTGATGGCGCTGGATTTGCTGGCGGGAGTCGTAGTGCTGTTTTCCCTGCTGCATTGGAAAAGGAAGCAATAAAAGCGGCCTGTCCCGGTGGACAGGCCGCTTTTTACTCCGTTTGCGGGCTGGAACGCGGTGCACAAAGCGCCGCTATCCCCAGCCACTGCCGGGCGGACGGGCCCACCCTTTTACCGCTTGTACTCAAATTCCAGATTATACAGGCACACCGTGTCCCCGTCCTGAATGCCCAGGTCCTCCAGCTGCTGGTATACCCCGGCCTCGCGGAGCTTGCGCTCGAACCAGTTGCGGCTCTCGTAGTCGCCGAAGTTGACGTTGGCCATGAGCTGCTGGAGCCACGGGCCGTCCACTAGCCAGGTGCCGTCGTCGTCCCGCTGTATATCCAGCGGCACGGAGGTATCCACCTCGGGTGGGCGCTCCACATAGGTGGGCTCGTATACGATTACCGGGGGCAGCTTGTCCAGCTCTGCCGCGGCGGCGTACATCAGCTCCTTCGTCCCCTGGTGGGTGGCGGCGGACAGCTCGAACAGCGGACAGCCCTTGGCCTCCACGTGCCGGCGGAGCTTTTCCAGCAGCTCAGGGTCCTCCATAATGTCCGCCTTGTTGGCTGCTACGATCATCCGCCGGGAGGCCAGCTCCGGCGACCACTGCTCCAGCTCGGCACAGATGGCGTCGAAGTCGGCCACCGGGTCCCGGCCCTCACTGCCGGACACGTCCACCACATGGATCAGCAGGCGGCAGCGGTCGATGTGCCGCAGGAAATCGTGGCCCAGGCCCGCGCCCTCCGCCGCGCCTTCGATGATGCCGGGGATGTCCGCCAACACGAAGGACCGCCCCTCCTCCATGGGCACCACGCCCAGGTTGGGAAACAGGGTGGTGAAGTGATAGTTGGCGATCTTGGGCTGCGCCCTGGTGACCACACTGAGCAGGGTGGACTTGCCCACGTTGGGGAAGCCCACCAGCCCCACGTCCGCCAGCAGCTTCAGCTCTAAAATGACCTCCCGGCTCTGCCCTGGAAGGCCCGCCTTGGCAAACCGGGGCACCTGCCGGGTTGGCGTGGCGAAGTGCTGGTTTCCCCAGCCGCCCTTGCCGCCCCGGCACAGCACGAAGTCCTCGTCCCCGGACATATCGCAGATGATCTCCCCGGTCTCCAGGTCCCGGACCACAGTCCCCCGGGGGACGCGGATGACCAAGTCGGTGCCGTCCTTGCCGGAGCAGCGCTTGGTCTGGCCGTCCTTGCCGTTTTCGGCCACATATTTGCGCTTGTAGCGGAAATCCATCAGGGTGGACATATGCCCATCTACCCGCAGGATGATGTCCCCGCCCCGGCCGCCGTCGCCGCCGTCCGGACCGCCGGCGGCCACGTATTTTTCCCGGTGGAACGCCACCGCGCCGCCGCCGCCGTTGCCGGCCTTGACGGTGATGCGGGCCTTGTCGATGAATTGATTGGCCATAGAGACCTCCTTTTTCTTTAGGTATCACTCACACAGCCCCGCAAAGAAGCGCCGGGCGTTTTCCAGGTCCGTCTCGTCGGGATGGCCCTTGCTGGTGCCACCCACCAGCCTGAAGGGGCCAAAGGTGTTGTAGCCCCGGCAACCGAACTCCCCAGCCACCACCGCCGACTTCTCCTTGACTGTTGCCGCAATGGACTTGGCGCTGCCCAGTCCCGCGCTGGTATACAGAAAGAATACCCGTTTCCCCTGGGGCAAATCGTTTTTCGCGAGGTTCAGCACGTCCGGGTGGAAGCTC
>CATJRT010000355.1 GCA_949742895.1 uncultured Eubacteriales bacterium
ATCCTGTTTTGAAAAACATGTATGATTTTAAGGCAATGCAAGAAAATGCGGTATATCCGCTTCAAGGAAACGAAAATGAAGTGGATACAGGATCTTTTTATGAGTACATATATTCATATCTAATAGAGCTGAGAGAATATTTTAATCAAACAGCAGAAAAAGGATATGCTATCATTTTATATTTCAGTTAAGTATGAGCGTGTACTAATGGAATGAATTTCTTTGCCCTATTGGGAAATATGTACTTACATTTTTCGGCTTATCGGGCAGTCATCCTCCGATTGCCCGCTTTAGATATTTTGACCAACCGTTTTGTTTAGTGGCATAAAGCAACACCAATTTGAAAAGGGAGACACAGGATGATGCCGGAACTGATCCAAAGCATGGACGAGACCGCGCTGGTGTGGATCGCAGAACACCTACGGTGTGCGGTGCTGGACCCCGTCATGAAACTTTACACACAACTTGGCAACGCAGGGCTGCTGTTCATTGGTCTGGCCCTCGTTATGCTATGCTTCAAGCAGACCCGTCGGGCTGGGTGGGCGGCGCTATGCGCTATGCTGCTGGGGCTGATCGTGGTCAACCTCACCATCAAGCCCTTGGTGAGCCGGGCGCGTCCGTGGCTGGTCATTGAGGGCTTTGTCAACCTGGTGCCGGAGCACGACCCAAATTCTTTTCCATCAGGCCACACCAACGCCGCCTTTGCCTTTGCCGTTGCCCTGTGCGCCGTCCCGTTTCAGAAATGGGTGAAGGCTGCAGCACTGTGCGCTGCGGCCCTAATGGGTCTTTCACGTCTGTATGTTGGGGTTCATTTTCCCAGCGATGTACTGGCTGGAGCAGTGATCGGAACACTGTGCGGCCTGGCCGGGGCGTGGATTGTCAAAAAGGCGTGGGAACGGCTCAGCCTCCGCTTTCCGCAAGCTCAAGGATGACAGCTTGGGCCAGCAGCAGTCCTGCCGCCGCCGGTACCCACATGGCGCTGGCGGGGATGGATCTGCGGCCGGGAGGAGGTGCCTCGTCACCCATTTCGGCGCTGCGGGCCGGCTCGGGGGAGAACACCACCTTATGATGGAGTATGCCGCGCTTGCGCAGTTCCTTACGCATCACCCGTGCCAGGGGACAGCCTTCGGTCTCGGAAATGTCAGCGATACGAAGTTGCTGGGAATCCCGCTTGTTTCCGGTGCCCAAAGCGGAGATGATGGGAATGTTTCGTTGGTGGGCGGTCTCGATCAGGTCCAGCTTACAGCTTACCAAGTCAATGGCATCCACAATGTAGTCGTATTTTGTCTGAAAGAAGTCCTCTCGGGTTTCCGCCTCATACCGGGCGGCGACGGGGTGGAGGACGCAGACAGGGGCAATATCGGTAAGGCGCAAGGCGGTGGCCTGCGCCTTTTCCATGCCTACGGTGGACCGCAGAGCGGCACATTGGCGGTTCAGGTTGCTCACGGATACCTCATCCTGGTCGATGAGGGTTAGTTCACCCACGCCGGAGCGGCACAGCGCTTCGGCGCACCAGCCTCCAACGCCTCCCAGGCCCAGTACTGCCACATGGCTGCGGGTCAGACGCTCCATGGCAGGTGTACCCAGCAGCATCTGCGTGCGTATGAATTGCTCATCCATGGCGAACACTCCTTTTGCAAAAGCAGGGGCCAGACTTAGAAGTCCGGCCCCTGTAAATGTTGTGCTGGAGTGGCTCAGCGACCAAAGTAACCGGCGCCATCGGCCTCAGCGGATTCATTTTCAGCCTCCAGACCCTCGATCCACTCAGTGGTCTGCTGGTTGGCCAAGGTGTTGCGCACAGCATAGGCCCACTCGGCTTCGCCAAAGCTGTCCAAATACATCACATGGTAGCCGGAGTAGCCGCTGGTGCCGCCGTCGTGGCGGACCAGACCGGTGTCGCCTACCTTGCGGCCATCCTCAAAGATCCAGTCCTTAAACTCGGTGACATAGTTGCTGCTACGGGTAACGTCCTCATACAGACCGCCAGTGGTGCCGTCGCCGTCGTCGGATTTCTCATTGGCCAGCTCACCGAAGGCATCAGCAGTCTGCTCACCGGCGGTGTACTGGTCCAGGATCCCCTGGGCCCGCTCCTGAGCGGCGGCCCAAGCTTCCTCGGTGGGGGCGGCGGTGGAGCCGTCTTCATTAGTGCCGTTCTCCGCCCGTGCCAGGATGTGCCGGACATTGGCGATGAACCGCTCGTCTCGAGCGCGGCTGTGGAATACAATCAGGTCATAGCCGTTGGAGCCTTCCACCACGGTAGCTTCGTTCTCATCCAGCTTCAGCAACTCTTCGGAATGGGCAGTAGAGGAGATGCTGGAGCTGCCCACAGAACTGGTGTGGTCGGCAGAGGTGGCGGGCGTATACTTGGTGATGAGGTCGGCCACGGAGATGCCGTCCTTATAGTCGGCCAGAGCCTCGTCAGCCTTCTCCTTAGCGGCGGCCAAGGCCTCCTCCTGGAGCTTGGTCACCTCCTCCTCGGGCAGGTCGTTGCCGTCAGCGTCCTTGGTCTCCACGGTCTCAGGCGAGAACTGGAGGTAGGAATACTCAAAGGTATCCACGGAATCGGCGTTCTCCTTGTAGTAATCTTCCAAGTCCTGCAGGCTATAACTTTCGGCAAGCTGGTCGGCATGGTCGTTGGCGTATTGAGAAGCCAGCAGGATGCGACCGATCAGGTCCTTGTAGGAGCCGGTGGACATATACTTGCCGTACCGGGCTTTCAGGTAGGCAGAGTAGCTGAAGCCATTGGCGGAAGCGGCGGCTTTGTCGCTGTCAATTTGGGCGTTCACAGCGTCTTGGACCTCGGAGACGGAGTGACCGTCCGCAACAGCTGCATTATACAGCACGGTGAAACGGGTGGCCTCATCCAAAGCAGTCTCCATAAAGTAATCCCGCCAAGTAGTCTGATTCTCTTCGCTGTAAATCTGCTCGTCATCAGGGGTAGTGGTATCGAAGCCGAGTAAGCTACCATAGGTGGCGTAGGGGCTACGGGCACTATAGTAGTAATAGCTCATATCTGCCACGGAGATGTTCGTGCCGCCAACAGTGGCGGCGGTGGCCCGGGCCTGGAAAAAACCGGTATTCCAAATCAGCAGCGCGGCCACCAGCACCGCCGCCACAACGCCGATGACGGTATAGGTGATGGTTTTGCGTTTGCGCTCGGCCTGTTCCTGCTGGGCCTGACTGATTTTAAGGTCAGGGCCGGAGCCTTGACGCTGCTTTTTTTCTCTGGATGCGCTCATGGTAGGATCAATCCTCTCAGTTCAATGTTCAAATGTTCAGTAGAAAAGCACATCATTGATGTGCGTAACATCAACATTATAGCATAGCTGAACGGGCCTTGCAAGTGGAAAATCAGTATCTGAAAAAATTAAAGGTTAAAAAGGGCCTCCGATGGGTAAATAAGCGGAAGGACCCGAAGATCCTTCCGCTTGTTATGCTCAACCCCCGCCGTGGCCGTGCCGCCCCGTTAAAAACCTGCACGAGATGGCAGGTGGGTCGCCTCCGCACAGCTTTACCGCTTCCAACGTCCAGACCCCTCCGAAGAGGGCCGGGAGGCCTGCGAGCCACAGTGCGAGGGGGCGTCCCGTTTAAAAAATGTGGGTTTTAAAAGGGCGGACACGTAGTTAGAACCCGGCAGGGGTAGAAGCGCGACGATAAGTGATCCGGCTGTGCGCGAAATCGGAGCGTGACAATGGGTAGATGCGCTGAGCCGTCGTAAGCAACGGAACCGCGTGTTGCGAACGGGCGAAGTGTAGGTGCGATGTATTGAAGGTTGCGCACCGACAGGGCATTACGCTTCGTCCTCGTCCTCAAAGAGTTGATCCATAAACTGCTGGTA
>CATJRT010000356.1 GCA_949742895.1 uncultured Eubacteriales bacterium
AGTTAAAAAGACCGCTCTTTTCGAGAGAAAAGAGCGGTCTTTCTGGTGGACGATACAGGACTTGAACCTGTGACCTCCCGCACGTCAAGCGGATGCTCATACCAGCTGAGCTAATCGTCCTTGTTGTGTGCCGCACTGGACGGCCACTTAACGAATCACATTATAACGGGAACGCTCCCGCTTGTCAAGCGTTTTTTCACGTGATATACTAAGACGATTGATCGTTGCCAGGACAGGAGGGGGAAACGCCATGAAGTATGCGCTGGTGACAGGGGCGTCCGGAGGGATTGGAGCGGCTGCTGTACAGGAGCTGGCCCGCCGGGACTGGGGAGTGGCTATCCACTATTGCGAGAGCGCCGGTCGGGCGGAGCGCCTGCGGGAAGAGTTGGAGCCGCTGGGAGTCCCGCTGATGACTGTCTCCGCCGACGTGTCCGACGAGGGGCAGGTCCGGGACATGGTGGAATGGGTGGTGGAGCGGTTCGGCCGACTGGACGGCCTGGTCTGCTGCGCAGGCGCGGCGCACACGGGGCTCATCAGCCAGATTGAGGAACGGGATTGGCGGCGGCTGTTCGGGGTAAATGTGGACGGTATCCACTATTGTTGCCGTGCGGTGCTGCCGGAGCTTTTGAAGCGTCACAGCGGGTCTATCGTCACTGTGTCCTCCATGTGGGGGCAGGTGGGGGCCTCCTGCGAGGCGGCCTACTCCGCCGCCAAAGGAGCGGCTATTGCTTATACCAAAGCGTTGGCTAAGGAGCTGGGACCATCGGGCATCCGTGTGAACTGCGTGGCCCCCGGGGTCATCGACACGGAGATGAACGCCCATCTCAACCGGCCGGACATGGACGCCCTGGCAGAGGAGACCCCTTTGGGCCGCATCGGTGCGCCAGAGGAGGTGGCACGGGCTATCGCTTTTCTGGCGGGGGATGAGTCGTCCTTTATCACCGGGCAGGTGTTGTCCCCCAACGGTGGGTTGGTAATTTGAGACAGGTAGGACGGCGAGGCGGTCTCATCTGTGTGAAAAACCGCCAAAGGCGGGGTAAAGCAGCAGGGAATATTGACAGAAGGCGGCGGCATTTGATAAAATAGACACACTGGTATGTTGCCGGTTTTGAAGCGGTCGGGAAGCGGACCGGCGGCAGAAATGTCCGCAGTTTGGACAGGGCGGCAAAGCGTTGCGGCGCACGAGGAGGAAGGGTTTATGTATCATTGCCATATCGAGTTCTATTTGATGGGATGCGAGCACGGTGTGTTCAGTACGCTCCGGGATATGCCTTCGCTGGAGCCGTTTACCCATGCCTTTACCGGGAGTGCCGGACCGGATGCCAGTCTGGCTGCACGGGCAAGCGTGATTATCGCCAGCGTGAAGGGGAGCGACGCCCGGCAGACGGTGGAGCTGCTGCTGGAGAGCAAGCGGGCGGACAGTTCGCTGATCGTGCTGGCGGATCGGGAGCAGGTCTGCCAGATGGGGGAGCTTTTGCCCCGGCTTGAGGATGTGTGGCCGGCGGATATGGAGGAGGCAGAGGTGCGCTTCCGTTTTCTGCGCTGGCAGCAGGTGCGCAAGGCGCGTACGGACTGCTGGCAGGCCAGCCAGTTCCTGGAGCGCACCATTGACAGCATCCCCAACATGGTGTGGTATAAGACGAAGGACGGCGTCCACATAAAGGTGAACGACAGCTTCTGCAAGGCGGTGAACAAGACCAAGGACCAGATCCAAGGCCAGCGCCACGCCTATATCTGGGACGTGGAGCAGGACGACCCGGCCTGCATCGAGTCCGAGCGGGTGGTGATGGAGCAGGAGCGCACCCTGGTGTCTGAGGAGATCGTTCAGACCGGCGAGGGGACCCGGCTGCTGACAACCTATAAATCCCCGCTGTACGATCTGGACGGTAGCGTTATGGGCACCGTGGGCGTGGGCATCGACGTGACTCAGGAACGGGTTTACAAAGAAGAATTGGTGGAGAAGAACCAGATGCTGGAGATGATCTTCACTACGATGGACTGCGGCGTGATGTGTCATAGCATCGACGGCTCCCGCATCCTCAGCGTCAACCGGGCGGCCCTGCGGGTGCTGGGTTATGAGTCTGAGGCGGAGCTGGTGGCGGATGGGTTCGATATGGTGGCCAACTCCGTGGTAGAAGAGGATAAGCAGAGGCTCCGGGACTGCATCAATACACTGAAAAACGTAGAGGACGATGTGGGCATTGAGTACCGGGTGCAGCACAAGGATGGGCAGATCATCTATGTAATGGGCAACGTGAAGCTGATAGAGCGGGATGGGGAGATGTTCTACCAGCGCTTCCTCCTGGACGTTACCGCCCAGCGGCTGCGTGAGCAGCAGGAGCGTACCCGGGCCGAGCGCCGCCAGATGGAGCTGGTCCAGGCACTGAGCATCGACTACAACCTGGTGTGCGTGTTCGACCTGGATACCGGCGCGGGCCATGCCCTGCGCACAAGCGTGTGCGAACTGGGCATACTGGACAGTGTGTTCGGCGGGGAGCTGTCGCTGCGGGAGTGTATGGAGCGGTATATCGAGTCCTGCGTTTACGCCGAGGACCGGGAGGCCATGCGTCAGGTGTGCAGCCCGGAAAACCTGGCCGGCGAGCTGGAGAGGTGCCGGCAGTTTTACCTCAACTATCGTACCATGTGCAACGGCGAACTGAAATATTTCCAGATGAAAGCTGTGCGTGCCGGGGAGTGGGAGCAGAGCCGGACCACAGTGCTGGGCTTTCGTAATGTGGACAACGAGACCCGCCGGGAGATGGAGAAGAAGGGAATGCTGGAGGACGCGCTGTCCCAGGCCAACCGGGCCAACAAGGCCAAGAGCACCTTTCTGTCCAATATGTCCCACGATATCCGCACACCCATGAACGCCATTGTGGGCTTCACCACCCTGGCCATCACCCATATCGACCGGAAGGAGCAGGTGGAGGAGTATTTGAAAAAGATCCTCACTTCCGGCAATCATCTGGTCAGCCTCATCAACGACGTGTTGGATATGAGCCGCATCGAGAGCGGCAAGATGCGCCTGGAGGAGGCGCTGTGCAGCCTGCCCGACATCCTCCACGGCCTGCGCAGCATCGTGCAGGCGGATATACACGCCAAACAGCTCAACTTCTACATCGATGCGGTGGACGTGCTGGACGAGGAAATCTACTGCGACAAGCTCAGGCTGAACCAGATTCTGCTCAACCTGTTGAGCAACGCCATCAAATATACTGGAGCGGGGGGCACGGTGAGTATGCGTATCATCCAGCGGCCCGGTGCGCCGGAGGGCTGGGCCAACTACTCGTTCCATGTGAAGGACACCGGTATCGGCATGAGCGAGGCTTTCGTCGCCCACATCTTTGAACCCTTCGAGCGGGAGCGCAATTCCACCATTAGCAAAATTCAGGGCACCGGCCTGGGTATGGCCATCACAAAGAACATCGTGGACATGATGAACGGCCGGATCGAGGTGAAGAGCGAACAGGGAGTGGGGTCCGAGTTTACAGTGTCCTTCACTTTCCGCCTCCACGACGGGCCGAAGGAGGTTCATGCCATCCCCCGGCTGAAAGGGTGCCGTGCACTGGTGGTGGACGACGACTTTAACACCTGCGACAGCGTGTCCTATATGCTCCAGCAGATTGGAATGCGGGCGGAGTGGACCCTCTCCGGCCGGGAGGCGGTGCTGCGCACCCGGCAGGCGGTGAGTCGTGGGGACAGCTATGACGTGTACGTGATCGACTGGCTCATGCCCGATATGAACGGTGTGGAGGTAGCCCGGCGGATCCGCAAGGAGGTGGGCGGGGACGCCCCCATCATCGTACTCACCGCCTACGACTGGTCCGACATC